>CADCWC010000307.1 GCA_902806305.1 uncultured Thermoleophilia bacterium
TCCCGGTCGATGCGGCACGAGCGTGCATCGAGCGCGACGGGCTCCGCGCGACGACGGTGCGCACGATCGCCGCCGAGGCGGGCGTCTCGACGGGGACGATCACGCACCACTTCGCCACGGTCGACGGCCTCCTCGGCGACGTGCTCACGGAGGCGTCGGAGCGGTTCACGGAGGGGTGGCTCCGCGAGGTGCGGTCGCTGCCCGACGCGATCGCCCGCATGCGCCACGTGGTCGACGCGAACCTGCCGGGCACGGCGGAGATCCTCCCGCTCTGGCGGCTCTGGCTCGACGCCTGGGCGGCCGCTGCCCGCGACCCCGTGGTGGCCAGGGTGCATGCCGAGCGCCACGCGAGCGAGCGCGAGACCATCCGCGGCATCATCGCCGAGGGCATCCGCGAGGGCTCGTTCCGGGCGGACGTCGATCCGGTCGCCGCGGCCGCGGAGTTCATCGGCCTCCTCGACGGCCTCGGCCTCCAGGCGGTGATCGGCGATCCGGAGGTCAACTCGGAGCGAGCCAGGGAGCTGCTCCACGCGTGGATCGACCTTCGCCTGCGGGAGGGCTGACGCCGCTCCGTCGCACGGATGTGCGACGAGGTCTTGCACGACCCGCCGGCGGCGAGCATAATCGCCCAAGCGTGCGACAAACGGTGTCGCCGAGCGGCGAAGGAGCGATGGCATGGCAGGACAGGAGCCGGTCGACCGATGGCTGACGGAGGTCCGCACCGGGCGACTGGACCGGCGAGCCTTCGTCCTGCGCCTCGGCGTCCTCGGCCTCGGACCGGGCGCCATCGCGGCGCTCCTCTCGGCGTGCGGCGAGAGCGACTCGGCCCCGCCGACGACCGCGGCGGAGGGCACGACGGCCCAGACGACCACGGCGGCAGGCGCCACGACCGCGACGGACGTCGGCGGCGGCGCGAGCGCCGTGCCCGGGCCACCATGGGAAGGCGGGAAGCGTGGTGGAGAGGCCACCGTGGTGTGGCCCGACCCGTCCGTCGTCTACGACCCGCCGCTCGCGTACGACCTCGGCGGCTACTACGGGCTGCAGAACTTCTACCGCGGGCTCGGCTACTACACGCTGAACGCAGAGCCGCAGCTCGACCAGGCCGAGTCGATGGACATCTCGGACGACGGGCTGGAGATCCGGTTCAAGCTCAAGTCCGGCGTGACGTTCCACAACGGCCGGGAGGTGACGGCCGAGGACTACAAGTGGACGTTCGAGCGGGCCGTCTCCAAGGAGACGGGCAGCTGGGTGCAGGGCTTCCTGGCCGCCGTCGACGGGCACGAGGCGTTCGTCGGCGGCAAGGCGAAGGAGATCACCGGACTGCAGGTCGTCGACCCGACGACGCTCGTCATGAAGCTCACGCGGCGGGATGTCACGATCCCCGGCGTGGTCGCCATCCCACCGTTCTACGTGCTGCCCAAGGAGGAGGTCGAGCGGCTGGGCGACAAGCTCAACCAGAGCCCGATCGGCACCGGGCCCTACAAGGTCGCGGAGTGGGACACCGCCAAGCGCGAGTACGTGACCGAGCGGTTCGCGGACTACCAGTACGCCGACAAGCTCCCGTACCTCGACTCGCTGCGCTGGCAGTGGGGCATCGCGACCGACCTGCAGTACCTGAAGGTCTCGCGTGACGAGGCGGACGCCTGCATGGAGCTCCCGCCCGCCGTCGCCAACCGCCTCAAGGGCGACGCGTCGCAGGCCGAGCGATTCAAGCAGTGGCCCAGTTTCACGCTCGCGTGGTGGGGCTTCGATCTCACGAAGCCGCCGTTCGACGACGTCCGCGTCCGGCGCGCGGTCAACCACGCCTTCAACCGGGAGCGCGCGGCAGCGCTCGGCTACAGCGCGGACGGCCACTTCTGGCCGGCCGGCATGCTCGGGTACGACGAGGCGGCGCCCGTCTACGACTACGACCCCGAGAAGGCCAAGGCGCTGCTCGCCGAGGCCGGCGCCTCGGGCGTCGAGATCACGCTTCCGGCACTCGGCGTCACGGCTGGCGGCTCGCGGGTCAGCCAGCTCCTGCAGCAGGACCTGCAGGCCGTCGGCTTCAAGGTGCAGCTCAAGCAGGTGCAGGAGACGGCGTACGACCTCGGCGCGAAGGTCCGGCAGCAGTACCGGATCTGGAACCTGGGCTGGGGCATGGGCCTGCCGGACCCGGCCGAGCTCGTCAACAGCCTCATCGCGACGAAGGCGCCGTCGAACTACGGCGGCTACTCGAACCCCGCGATCGACAAGCTCGGCCTGGACGCGCAGGGCGAGACGGACCGGGACAAGCGGGGCGAGATGTACGCCGAGATCGAGCGGCTGCTGATCGAGGACGCGCCGTTCCTGTTCATGGGCGTGGAGCTCCGCTCGACGTACACGAGCAGCACGCTGCGGAACTTCGTCTGGGAGCCGGTGCTCTGGAACTACTGGGATCGGTACTGGAAGGAGTGATCGGCTCACGATGAGCGCCGCCGCTCCCGTACCGGAGATCGGTGCGGGCGTCGTCGTCGGCGGCGCTCGGCGATCGATTCTGAGGACGGTCGTCCGCAGCCCGAGCGCCGTCGTCGGCGGGCTGATCGTGGCCGGCTTCCTGCTCGTCACCATCTTCGCGCCGCTGATCGCGCCGCACGATCCGAACGTGTCGCAGGCCGACGGGCTGTCGCTGCTCGGCGAGCCGCTCGGACCCGGCACGACGGGCTACCCCCTCGGCACGGACGCGATCGGGCGCGACATGCTCTCGCGGCTCGCCTACGGCGCTCGCGTCGCCCTCGTGATCGCGCTCGTGCCCAACCTGATCGCGATGACGGTGGCCACGATCGTGGGGCTCGTCGCGGGCTACGCCCGCGGGCGCACCGAGCTCGTCCTGATGCGCGTCACGGAGACCGTCATGGTGCTGCCTGCGTTCCTGATCGCGCTGGCGTTGATCATCACCCTCGGGGCGAGCCTGGGCGTCGTCATCGTGACGCTCGGACTCGTGACCTGGACCTATCCGGCTCGCGTCGTCTACGGCGAGGTGGTCCGCCTGCGCGAGGAGATCTTCGTCGAGTCGGCCCGGGCGGTCGGCGCAGGCCCGCTCCGGATCATCGGTCGCCACCTGCTGCCCCAGCTGCGGCCGCTGCTGCTCGTCTACTTCACGCTGAACGCCGCGTTCATGGTCCTGCTCGAGGCGGGCCTCGGCTACCTCGGCTTCGGCGTGCAGCCGCCCACCCCGTCCTGGGGCTCGATGATCTCCGAGGCGCGCGACCAGTTCTTCTACCCGTGGCTGATCATCGAGCCGGGCCTCTGCCTCGCACTCCTCGGCGTCGGCTTCTACCTGCTCGGCGACGGCCTGGCGCGTGCGCTCGGCCCCGTCCGGCCGCGGATCCGCCTGTGAGCCGCTTCCTGCTCGTGCGGACGGGCGGAATCCTCGTCACGCTGCTCATGGTCGTCACCTTCACGTTCGCGCTGACGTTCGCGGTGCCTCGCGACCCGGCGCGCTCCGTCGTGGGACCGAAGGCCACCGACGAGCAGGTGGCGTTCGTGCGGGACCGCCTCGGCCTGGACGACGCCATCCACGTCCAGTTCGCCCGGTACGTGGGCAACGTCGCGCAGGGCGACCTCGGCTACTCCTACTCGCAGCGGCGCTCCGTCACCGCGATCTTGCTCGACCGCCTCCCGTACACGATGCTCCTGGCCGTCGCGGCGATCGGCGTCCAGCTCGTCGTCGGCATCCCGCTCGGCCTGCTGAGCGCCGCCCGATCCGGCGGGGTGCTCGACCGCGTGGGCCTCGGCGTGTCGCTCCTCATGATCGCGCTGCCGCCGTTCTGGGTCGGCTTGGTCCTCCTCTACCTGGTGGCGTACCGGTGGGGCCTCCTGCCGCTGGGTGGCAGCGACATCCCGTCCGGTCTCGTGCTGCCTGCGATCACGATGGGCCTCGCGGGCGCCGCCTGGACCTCGCGCGTCATGCGTGAGGCGGCGCTCGAGGTCCTCGCCGGGGACAGCGTGCGCGCGCTGCGGGCGAAGGGCATGCCGCCGCGCACCATCATCTTCAAGCACTGCCTGCGCTCGGCGGCGAGCCCGGTGCTGACCATGCTCGCCATCGACTTCGGGTTCTTCCTCGGCGGCGCGGTCCTGATCGAGAGCGTCTTCGCGTGGCCGGGGCTCGGACTCACGTCGTTCCAGGCGATGCAGCAGAACGACGTGCCGCTCCTGATGGGCTGTGTCATCGTCGGCAGCGTGTTCGTCCTCCTGCTCAACCTCGCGGCCGACGCGGCGCGGACGCTGGTGGATCCTCGTGTCAGGCTCTGAGCCGGCGTTGCTCGAGGTGCGCGAGCTTCGCACCGTCTTCGGACGCGGCGAGGAGGCTGTGGCGGCGGTCGACGGGGTCGACCTCGACATCCGCGGCGGGCGTCGGGTCGGACTGGTCGGCGAGTCGGGCTCCGGCAAGAGCGTGACGGCGCTCTCGATCATGCGCCTCGTCGACCCGCCCGGCCGCGTCGAGGCCGACGTCCTGCGGTTCGACGGGCGCGACGTCCTCGACCTCGCGCCGTCCGCGATGCGACGGCTCCGCGGACGCGACATCGCCCTCGTCCTGCAGGACCCCTCGACCGCCCTGTCCCCGGTCTTCACCGTCGGCGAGCAGGTCGCGGAAGGCATCCGTCGGCACGACGGTGCCGCACGCGGCGTGGCTCGGACCCGGGCGATCGAGCTCCTCGACGCCGTCGGCATCCCGGCTCCGGCCGCCCGCGCCCGCGAGCACCCGCACCGACTCTCCGGCGGCATGCGCCAGCGGGTCGCGATCGCCATGGCGCTCGCGTGCTCCCCACGACTCCTCCTGGCCGACGAGCCGACCACCGCGCTCGACGTCACGGTCCAGGCGCAGGTGCTCGAGCTGCTCGCGCGGCTCGCGTCGGAGCGCGACATGGCGGTGCTGCTCATCACGCACGACCTCGCGGCGCTGGCCGGGTTCGCGGACGAGGTGTCGGTCATGTACGCCGGCCGCATCGTGGAGCGTGGCCTGGTCGACGACGTCTACGGCACGCCCGGGCATCCCTACACGCTGGCCCTGCTTGCCGCCCAGCCACGCGTGCGCGTCGGCGAGCGGCGCCGCCTGGCCGCCATCCCGGGCCTGCCGCCGAGCCCGGCGCGGCGTCCGGCGGGCTGCGCCTTCCATCCTCGCTGTGCGTTCGCGATCGATCGCTGTCGGACCGAGCGGCCGGAGCTGCTCGCCGTGCCCGGCGGTGCGACGCTCGCAGCGTGCCATCGATCCGGCGAGGTCGTGCGGACGGCGGTCGGGCC
>CADCWC010000308.1 GCA_902806305.1 uncultured Thermoleophilia bacterium
CCTCGAGGATCGCCGCGCACAGGACGTCCACGCCGCCGACCATCTCGTCGGTGAACCCGCCGGCGTACGCGAGGTGGTGCTGGACGCGGCGGTCGAGCTCGATCAGCCGCGCGCGCAGGCGGTGCTCGAGCGTGGTCAGCTCGACGAGGGTGAGGGTCTCGAGGGGGTCGGTGGTGAGGGGCATGACGAAGAGCGGCGCCGCCGCGGTCCCGGGGACCACGGCGGCGCCGCAGGAAGGGTCGGGCGGGGTGGTACCCGGTGCGCCGCACCGGGACCCACGAGCCGCGGGCTAGGACCCGGCGGCCGCCGGCGTGCCCTCGCGCAGCTTGCGCAGGCGGTCGAGGACGCGCTTGCGGTTGCGGTGCTCGCGCTCGTACGCATCGACCTTGGCCAGCTCGAGCTCGGGGAGGAGCTTGAGCTTGGGCAGGATCTGCTCGACGGTCAGCGAGTCGTAGCCGGCGATCGCCAGGTCGGACTCGCCGGCGCGCGCGCCGCGGATCTCGCCCTCGATCGACTGCTCGCCCGGGATGGCGCGCACCGTGTCCTTCGCGCGCTGGGAGACGCGCTCGGCGGCCTCCTCGACGGTCTCCTCGGCCGACTCGACCGTGGCGGTGGCGGCCTGCTCGACGTCGGCGGCGGCGGCGCGCGCACCGGCGGCGACCTCGCCGGCCGTCTCCTGGGCCTCGGCCTGGACCTCCTCGGCGGCGCGCTGGCCGCGGCCGGCGACGGCGCGGACGGTGTCGGCCGCGCCGGTCGTGGTCACGTCGTACGAGGGCTGGCCCTCGAGCTCGGCGGCGACGACGGCGCGGGTCAGGGTCGGGATGAGCTCGCGCAGCGCCTCGAACGTGCGCTCCTCCTGGCCGCGGATCTCGCGGGCCAGGACGGCGGTCCGCTCGTCGCCGACGGAGCTGGCGAGGGCCTCGAGCGCGTCGTAGGTCCCGATCTCCAGGCCCTCCATCGTCAGCTCGTCCTTGGCGTTCTTGAGCAGCTTCTCCTCGCCGCCCGAGCCGCGCAGGAGGTCGATCGGCGCCTTGGTGAGCGACAGCGCGGTCGTCACCGCGTTCTGCGCGATGCCGTAGACCTGCTGGATCGGGTTGCGGCTCTCGCCGAGGTCGGCGAGGCGGCGCTCGGTGCGCTCGGCCTGCTCGCGGGCCTCGGCGAGGTGGCGCTCGAGCAGGTCGCGGTACTCGCCCCGCGGGGTCATCGCGAAGTGGGCGGTCAGGGTCTGCACGCCGGCCACCTCGGTGGCGTGCGCCTCGTTGAGGTACTGGACGATCTTGGCTTCACCGGTCATGTCCCTGAGGCGATACCCGCTGACCGTGACTCCATGAATACGGCTCCCGCTGTGTGGGGCACCACACGTACGTGGCGTTCACGCAGGCCAGCAACGACGTCGTCCTCGCCCTCCCGGTCGACCTCCGGGCCGCCCAGGCCGCCCGCCGGGCGCTGGTCAAGGAGGGCCTGGACCCGGACCTCGACCACACGGTCTGCCTGCTCACGTCCGAGCTCGTGACGAACGCGATCAAGCACTCGGGGATGGGCCCGACGGGCCGGATCGTGCTCGCCGCGCGGCTCACGCCCGACTTCGCCCGCGTGGAGGTCCGCGACAGCGGCCCGGGGTTCGACCCCGACCTGCGCGCCGAGGCGCGCGGCTACGGCCTGCGGCTGACCGACATGCTCGCCAGCCGCTGGGGCGTCGACCGCGACCCCGACGCGGGCACGCGCGTGTGGTTCGAGGTCGACCGCCGGCGCCGGCGGTTCCCCCGCCGCCCGGGCGACTGACCCGGCTACCAGCCGCGGGTGCCCGGCGCGCCCTTGAACGGCCCGACGAGGTCGCGGGTGCGCCACCCGCCGTAGAAGTCGCCCTCCTGCGCCTCGACGCGCTCGTCGCCGAGCCACGCGCCGTCCATCCGCCCCGGGTAGAACGAGACGTAGTCGGCGAGCTCGGCGTACGCGGCGACGGGCGACGGGAACGCCCACGCCGCGCGCTCGGCGCGCACGCCGCCGGCCACGACGTCGAAGTACGCCGCGCTGCCCTTCCACTCGCACCACGTCGTCCCGCCGACGGGCACGAGCACGCCGGGCGCGACGTCCTGCGGGGGCACGTAGATCGTCGGCGGGTGCGAGGTCTCGAGGACGCGCAGCGCCCGGTCGGACGCGGCGACGACGCTTCCGCCGAGCTCGACGCGGACGGGCCGCGCCGACGGCTCGACGCGGGGAGGGCGGGGGTAGTCCCAGACGGACTCGGGCATCGAGGAGGCACGCTACCGGTCGCGCGCACGCGTAGATTGGGGTGGGCCATGGCCCACCCTGACTCCTTCTCATCTCGCGCCGACCTGAAGGTGGGCGACCGCTCCTACGAGATCTTCCGCCTCGACGCGCTGCAGTCGCGCTTCGACGTCGCCCGGCTGCCCTTCTCCCTCAAGGTCCTGCTCGAGAACCTCCTGCGCACCGAGGGCAACGGCTCGGTCGAGGCGGGCGCGATCGAGGCGCTGGCCACGTGGGACGCGAAGGCCGACCCGTCGCTCGAGATCGCGTTCAGCCCCGCGCGCGTGGTCATGCAGGACTTCACCGGCGTCCCCGCCATCGTCGACCTCGCCGCGATGCGCGACGCGATGGCGGCGCTCGGCGGCGACCCGGCGAAGATCAACCCGCTCGTCCCCGCCGAGCTCGTCATCGACCACTCCGTCCAGGTCGACGCGTTCGGGTCGGCCGCGGCCTTCCAGATCAACGCCGACCGGGAGTTCGAGCGCAACGAGGAGCGCTACCAGTTCCTGCGCTGGGGGCAGACCGCGTTCGACGGCTTCTCCGTCGTCCCGCCCGACACCGGCATCGTCCACCAGGTCAACCTGGAGTACCTGGCCCGGACCGTCTTCGTGAACGACAAGACGGGGGAGGCCTACCCCGACACGCTCGTCGGCACGGACTCGCACACCACCATGGTCAACGGCCTCGGCGTGCTCGGCTGGGGCGTGGGCGGCATCGAGGCCGAGGCCGCGATGCTCGGCCAGCCCATGTCGATGCTCATCCCGCAGGTGGTCGGCTTCCGCCTGCACGGCGCGCTGCCCGAGGGCGCCACGGCCACCGACCTGGTCCTGACCGTCACGGAGATGCTGCGCCAGAAGGGCGTGGTCGGCACGTTCGTCGAGTTCTACGGCCAGGGGATCTCGAACCTGCCGCTCGCCGACCGCGCAACGATCGGCAACATGAGTCCCGAGTTCGGCTCGACCTGCGCGATCTTCCCCATCGACGCGGAGACCATCCGCTACCTCGCGTTCTCCGGGCGCCCGCCGGAGCTGCTCGAGCTCGTGGAGGCCTACGCCCGCGAGCAGGGCCTGTGGCACGACGAGCAGGCCGAGGACCCGACGTTCTCCGACACGCTCGAGCTCGACCTGGGCACCGTGGTGCCGTCCATCGCCGGCCCCAAGCGCCCGCAGGACCGCGTCCGCATCGACGAGGCGAAGGTCGAGTTCCGCGAGGCGCTGACGGCGTACGTGCCCGACGACGCGGGCGCGGACGGCGAGCGCCAGGCCGGCGTCCCGCCCCAGGGCCCCCAGCGCGGCGAGGAGGAGGACGAGGCCTCGTCGCTGAGCTTCCCCGCCTCCGACCCCGTGGCCACGTCCGCGCCGGGCTCGCACGGCGACGGCCCCGAGGCGCCGCGCACCCACGACCACTCCCACGTCGCCGAGCGGGTGCGCACCTCGGTGCCCGTGACGCTCGACGGCGAGTCGTTCGACCTCGACCACGGGCACGTCGTCATCGCGGCGATCACCTCCTGCACGAACACGTCGAACCCGAGCGTCATGCTCGGCGCCGGGCTCGTGGCCCGCAACGCCGTCGCGCGCGGCCTGACCCGCAAGCCGTGGGTCAAGACGTCGCTGGCGCCCGGCTCGAAGGTCGTGACGGAGTACCTCGAGCGCGCGGGCCTGACCGAGCCGCTCGAGGCGCTCGGCTTCCACCTGGTCGGCTACGGCTGCACGACCTGCATCGGGAACTCCGGTCCGCTGCCCGAGGAGATCTCGGCGGCGATCGACCGGGCCGACCTGGCCGCGGTGTCCGTCCTGTCGGGCAACCGGAACTTCGAGGGGCGGATCAACCCCGACGTGAAGATGAACTACCTCGCCTCGCCGCCGCTCGTGGTCGCCTACGCGCTGGCCGGGACGATGGACATCGACCTGGTCAACGAGCCGATCGGGACGGGGGACGACGGGCAGGACGTCTTCCTGCGCGACATCTGGCCGGACTCGGCGGAGGTCGCCCGGACGGTGGAGGAGGCCGTGCAGAGCGACATGTTCCGCGCGAGCTACGACGCCGTCTTCGACGGCGACGAGCGCTGGCGGGGCCTCGAGATCCCCACGGGCGACCGCTTCGCCTGGGATGCCGAGTCCACGTACGTCGCCAACCCGCCGTACTTCGAGGGCATGGAGCCCGAGGCGAGCCCCGTGGAGGACATCGCGGGCGCGAAGGTCCTGCTCAAGCTGGGCGACTCGGTGACCACGGACCACATCTCGCCGGCGGGCTCGATCAAGAAGGACGGCCCCGCGGGCCGGTACCTGCAGGGGCGGGGGGTCCAGCCGCGCGACTTCAACTCCTACGGGTCGCGCCGCGGCCACCACGAGGTCATGGTCCGCGGGACGTTCGCCAACATCCGCCTGCGCAACCAGCTCGCGCCGGGGACCGAGGGCGGCGTGACGATCAAGGACGGCGAGCAGATGTCCGTCTACGAGGCCGCGGAGGCCTACCGCGCCGAGGGGACGCCGCTCGTGGTGCTCGGCGGCAAGGAGTACGGCTCGGGCTCCTCGCGCGACTGGGCGGCCAAGGGCACGAATCTGCTCGGGGTCCGCGCGGTCATCGCGGAGTCCTTCGAGCGCATCCACCGCTCGAACCTCGTCGGGATGGGCGTCCTGCCACTCCAGTTCCCCGAGGGGGAGACGGCCGAGTCGCTCGGGTTGAGCGGCACGGAGGAGTTCTCGATCACCGGGCTGGCCGAGCCGCTCAACGCCGGCGGGCTGCCGCGCACGGTGACGGTGCAGGCGGGCGACGTGACCTTCGACGCCCGCGTGCGGATCGACACGCCCAAGGAGGCCGACTACTTCCGCCACGGCGGGATCCTGCGGTTCGTCCTGCGTCAGCTGGCGCAGAGCGCGTAGCCCGACGGCCGGGCGGCGGGGCTCACATCCGAGCCCCGCCGCCCGAGGGCGGTGCCGCCTACGCCAGCTCGCCGCGGATCGTCGCGACGCCGAGCTGCA
>CADCWC010000309.1 GCA_902806305.1 uncultured Thermoleophilia bacterium
ACCGTGCCGCCGACCCCGTCCACGAGAAGCGTGCAGCCGACGAGGTCGCGGGCCACCTCGGGCGCGGCACGGCCGAAGAACGGCCCGATGTCGAGCGGCGCGCCGACCACGCGCGCTCAGGCCACGGCGTCGAGCGCCCGGCGGAGCGCGTCGACCACGCGCGCCTGGTCGTCGGCGTCCAGGCCGGCGAAGAACGGCAGCGCCAGGCTCCGGGCCGAGACGGACTCGCACACGGGCAGCTCGCCCGGCCGGTGCCCGCGGGCGCGGTAGAACGGCTGCAGGTGGATCGCGGGGAGATAGGGCTTGCACGCGATGCCCTCGCCCTGGAGCTGCGCCATCACGGCGTTGCGGTCGACGCCCGGGTCGAGCAGGACGGGATAGACGAACCACGAGCGCTCGTCCCCGTCGACGACGGCGGGCGGTGTCACGCCGGCGGTGGAGCGGAGCAGCTCCCCGTAGCGGTCGGCCACGGCCGCGCGCGCGGCGAGGATCTCGTCGAGGCGCTCGACCTGCCCGAGGCCGATGGCCGCGGAGACGTCGTCCAGGCGGTAGTTCCAGCCCAGGCGGTCGTGCTCCAGCCAGTCGCCGGCGTCGGACCGACCCTGGTTCGAGAGGCTCTTCAGCTGCGCGTGGAGCTCGGGATCGTCGGTCGTGACCATGCCGCCCTCCCCCGTGGTCATCTGCTTGTTGGGGTAGAACGCGAACACGGCCGGGTTGCCGTGCGTGCCGACCATCCGGCCGCGTCGACGGGCGCCGACCGCCTCGGCCGCGTCCTCCACGACCGCCAGCCCGTGCCGCGCGGCGAGGGCGTTGATCGCCTCGATGTCGCACGGCAGCCCGAAGATGTGGACGGCGACGACGGCCTTGGTCCGGGGCGAGATCGCCGCCTCGACCGCGGCCGGGTCGAGGTTCAGCGAGACGGGGTCGATGTCCGCGAACACCGGCGTCGCGCCCTCGTAGAGCGCGCAGTTGGCCGAGGCCACGAACGAGAACGGGCTGGTGATGACCTCGTCACCCGGACCCACGCCGGCGAGCCGCACGGCCAGGTGCAGTCCGGCGGTGCCGCTCGAGACCGCACAGGCGTGCTCCGTGCCCACGTAGGCCGCGAACGCCTCCTCGAACCGCCGGCCCATCGGACCGAGCGAGAGGATCCCCGAGCGCATGACCTCCAGGACGAGCTCCTCCTCGCGCGGCCCGACGCTCGGCTTCGCGAGGGGGATGGACGTCCCGACGGTCACGTGGCGACGGTCGGGTCGAGAGCCCGCGCGGACGCCTCGCCGGACGACACCGGGGCCGGGTCGGCCGGGTACTCGAGATGCTCGTGGGAGCGCGGCGAGCGACCGTGCACCACGTCGAAGAACGCGCCCTGGATCGCCTTCGTCACCGGACCGGGCCCGATCTCGTGGTCGTCGACGGAGGCCACGGGCGTGACCTCGGCCGCCGTGCCGGTCATGAAGACCTCGTCCGCGAAGTACAGGTCGGCGCGGGTGAGGTCGCGGGTCGTCGTCTCGTAGCCGAGGTCCGCGGCGAGCCCGATCACGGCCTCGCGGGTGATCCCGGGCAGGCAGGAGGCGGCCGTGGGCGGCGTCGAGATCCGGCCCCCGTGCACCGCGAAGATGTTCTCGCCGGTGCCGTCCGCGATGAAGCCCTGCTCGTTGAGCAGGATCGCCTCCTCGTAGCCGTGCTTGACCGCCTCGATCTTCGCGAGCTGCGAGTTCAGGTACTGCCCGCCGGCCTTCGCGGCGGCCGGGATGGTGTTCGGCCCGATGCGCCGCCAGGACGAGATCATGGCCCGGACGCCGTGCTGCAGGGCGTCCTCGCCGAGGTACGCGCCCCAGGGCCAGGCGGCGATGACGACCTGGACCGGGCAGCCGAGCGGGTTGACCCCGAGCTCGTTGAACCCCCGGAAGACGAGCGGCCGGATGTAGCACGACGGCAGCTCGTTGACGGCGACGGTCTCGTGGATCGCGGCCGCGAGCTCGGCGTTCGTGTACGGGATGTCCATGAAGTACATCGCGGCGGAGCGGCGCAGGCGCTCCAGGTGCGCGGTCAGGTGGAAGACGCCGGTGCCGCGGTCTGTCTCGTACGCCCGGATGCCCTCGAAGACGCTCGAGCCGTAGTGGAGCACGTGGGCCAGGACGTGGACCTGGGCGTCGGCCCAGTCGACGAGCCGCCCGTCGAACCAGATCTTCTCGGCTTCCTGCATCGGCGCACCCTCGCGTGGTCAGGCGGGGGCACGCCCCTCGCGTCGTCGGGCGTGCATGGTACCGGATGGCCTGAGCGGGCGATCGCGCCGACCGGGGTCCGCCGGGAGCGCGCGCCGGAACGTCGGGGGTCAGCCGTTGATGGTGACGACGCGCAGCCGGTGCAGGCCCTGGACGGCCTCCAGCCGTCGGATCGCCGTCTCCGGCACCGGCGCGTCCGTCTGCACGGC
Source organism: uncultured Thermoleophilia bacterium (assembly GCA_902806305.1). GTDB lineage: Bacteria > Actinomycetota > Thermoleophilia > Gaiellales > F1-60-MAGs149 > CADCWC01. The sequence goes on from CADCWC010000309.1 coordinate 2,435, forward strand.
GGTCAGTGCGCGTCCGCCCTCCCGGTCGCGCGCGTGGTTCATGTTCGCGATGTTGACCCCCTCCTCGCCCAGGATCGTGCCGAGCAGGCCGATCATCCCCGGCCGGTCGTCGTTGAGCACGAACAGCATGTGCTCCCCGAGCTCGATCTCCAGGTCGTACCCGAGGGCCCGCACCATCCAGGTCCGGTGCTCACGCCCCATCGTGGTCCCCCAGATCCGCACGTCCGTCCCCGTCGCGACGCGGATCAGGCTCGTGTAGTTCTCCGCCGAGGTGCTCGTCTCCCGGACGGCGATGCCGCGGCTCTCGGCCAGCGACCGGGCGTTGACGAGGTTGACGCTCTCGTCGACGCGGCGGAGGACGCCCCGCATCACGGCCAACGTCAGCAGGCGGGTGTCGTGACCCGCGATCTGTCCGGCGTAGGCCACGTCGACGCGCTCGAGCGGCCCGCGATGGAGCGCGGAGACGACCTGTCCGAGGCGGTCGGCCAACGGCACGAACGGCTCGACCGCGCGCCGGTCCTCGTCGGAGACGACCGGCACGTTGACGGCGTTCTCGACCGTGCCGCCGAACAGGGCGGCCACCACCTGACCCGCGATGATCGTGCCGGCCCGATCCTGCGCCTCGCGGGTCGAGGCACCCAGGTGGGGCGTGACGACGACGTTCGGGCGCCCGAACAGGGGCGAGGACGTCAGCGGCTCCGTCTCGAAGACGTCGAGCGCGGCGCCGGCCACGTGGCCCGCGTCGAGCGCCGCGAGCAGCGCGGCGGTGTCGACCAGGTTGCCGCGGGCCGCGTTGACGAGCCGCACGCCGGGCTTCATCGCCGCGAGCGTCGGGGCGTCGATGATCCCCCGCGTGTCGGGGGACGACGGCAGGTGCAGGGAGACGAAGTCCGCCTCGCCGACGGCCTCGAGGAGCGACGTGGCGCCGACGACGCCCAGCTCGCGGAAGCGCTCGGCCGACACGAACGGGTCGTAGGCCACGACCCGCAGCCCGAGCCCGCGGGCCCGGGCCGCGACGAGCTGGCCGATGCGCCCGAAGCCGAGCACGGCGAGCGTCTTGTCGGCCACCTCCACGCCGCCGAACCGGCTCCGCTCCCAGCGCCCCTCGACGAGGGCGGCGTGCGCCTGGGGGATGTTGCGGGCCAGCGCGAGCAGCAGCGCGACGGCGTGCTCGGCGGCGGAGAGCATGTTCGACTGGGGCGCGTTCGCGACGAGGATGCCGCGGGCCGTCGCGGCCGCCACGTCGACGTTGTCGACGCCCGTCCCGGCCCGGCCGATCACGCGCAGCCTGCGGGCGGCGGCGATCAGCTCGGCGTCCACGCGGGTCGCCGAGCGGACGATCAGCGCGTCGTAGTCGCCGATCCGCCCGAGCAGCTCGGACCGCTCGAGGTCGACCTCCACGTCGACGTCGGCCCGCTCGCGCAGGGCCGCCACCCCGCTGCCGGCGATCTGCTCGGTGACGAGGACGCGCGGTCGCCGGGCGTCCTCCATCAGGCGCTGACCTGCGGCGCGGCGGCGAGCACCCGCGTCAGGGCCCCGACGCCCGTGCCGAGCTCGACCGGGTGTCCCGCGGCGGCCAGCTCCTGCTCGAAGGCGGCCATCCCGGCCACGAGGTCGAGCGGCTCGATGAAGCCGAAGGCGCCGAACCGGATGATCCGGCCCTTGAGCGGCCCCTGCCCGCCCGCGGCGGTGATGCCGTGTCGGTCACGCAGGCCGAGCCGCACCGCATCCCCGTCGATCCCGTCCGGGAGGCTCACCGCCGTCACGAGCGAGCAGTCCGGGTCGTCGGGCGAGTAGAGCTCCAGGCCGAGCGCCCGCACGGCCGCGCGCAGGCCGGCGCCCATGCGGCGCGTGCGCTCCCACATGGCCTCCAGCCCGGCCGCCTCGATCCGGTCGAGCGCCGCGTCGAGGCCGAGGATCAGGGAGATCGGCGGGGTGAAGGCGGTGGCGCCCTTCCGCTGCGCCGCCAGCGTCCGCGCCCAGTCGAAGTAGAAGCGCGGGTTCGTGGCCTGCGCCGACCGCTCGAGCGCCCGGGCGCTCACGCTCGCGAAGGCCAGGCCGGGCGGCGTCATCAGCGCCTTCTGCGACCCGGTCACGACCACGTCGAGGCCCCACGCCTCCGTCTCGAGCGGCGTCGCGCCGAGCGACGAGATGGCGTCGACGACGAGCACGGCCGAGCGGCCGCGGGACCCCTCGGCGATCGCCTGCAGGTCGGCGGTCGCCCCGGTGGACGTCTCGGAGTGGACGACGAAGGCAGCCGTGAGGTCGTCGCGGCCGACGATCCGGGCCGCGACCTCGTCGGGGTCGGGCCGCGCCCCCCACGGGTAGCGGAGCACCTCGACGTCGGCGCGGTAGGCCTCCCCCATCTTCACCCAGCGGTCACCGAAGTTGCCCGCCGTCACGACCAGGATGCGGTCGCCGGGCGAGAGCAGATTGGCGTAGGCCGACTCGAACGCACCCGTCCCGGAGGCGGAGAACAGGAGGACGTCGTCCGTCGTCCGGAACACGGCCTTCAGCTTCCCGAGGACCCCGACGAACAGCTCCTTGAACTCCGGCGAGCGGTGGTGGGGCAGCGGGGTGGCCATCGCCGCCACGACCTCCGGCGGGATCGGCGTCGGGCCGGGCGTCAGCAAGAGCCTCTTCGGGGGCAGCGGCATGGCGGGTCCTGTCGAGCGGGTGCGCGGGAGGGAGGCCGCGGGCCGGCCCTCTCCGAGCCTAGCGGAGCCCTCGCGCCGCCTCCCTCGGTCCCGCGCCCGGCGGGCCGCCGCCCGCGACGGTGCCGCCTCGGCGCCCTCCCGGAGCCCGGCGGGGCC
>CADCWC010000310.1 GCA_902806305.1 uncultured Thermoleophilia bacterium
ACGCCCCCGCCGCGCGGAGAGTGGTCGTCCGTGGAAGGGCGTCGCGTGCCGCGAGCCCTCGACGACGCCGCGGCGTGGTCCTGGCGGATCCTGGTCGTGGTGGCGGCCACGGCCGTGATCGTGACGATCCTCGTCCGGCTCAAGTTCCTCGTCCTGCCGCTGTTCGGCGCCCTGCTCCTGACGGCCCTGCTCCGGCCGCTCACGGTGCGGCTGCGGGGGGCCGGGCTCCCCCGCAGCGCCGCCACCGCCGTCACGCTCCTGCTCGCGGTCGCCGTGCTCGGCGCGCTCGGGACGCTCGTCTCGCAGCAGACGGCGTCCGAGTACGACGACCTCGAACGGCAGGTGCGCGGCGGCGCCGCCGAGGTGCGCGACTACCTGTCCGGCAGCCCGTTCAACCTCGACCCCGCGCAGCTGAACTCGATCGGCGATCGGCTGGTCGAGGCCGGTCGGACGAACCAGGAGCAGCTCACCGAGGGTGCCGTGACCGGCGCCACGATCGCCTTCGAGGTGGCGGCCGGCACCGTGCTCGCCCTCTTCGCGACGATCTTCTTCCTCTACGACGGCGACCGGATCTGGGGCTGGGTCGTGCGCCTCTTCCCGCGCGGCGGCAGGCCGCGCGTGCAGGAGTCGGGCCGCCGGGCCTGGACGACCATCGCCGGGTACATCCGCGGCACGGTGATCGTGGCCTTCGTCGACGCCTTCTTCATCGGCCTCGGCCTCGTGCTCGTGGGCGTCCCACTCGCCCTGCCGCTCGCCGTCATCACCTTCCTGGCCGCCTTCGTGCCGCTCGTGGGCGCCACGGTGGCGGGTGTCGTCGCCGTGCTCGTGGCCCTGGTGGCGAACGGCGTGACGGCGGCGATCATCATCGCCGTGGTGGTCATCGCCGTCCAGCAGCTCGAGGGTCACATCCTGCAGCCGTTCATCCTCGGCCGGAGCGTCTCGCTGCACCCCCTGGCGATCGTGCTGGCGATCGGCGCGGGGTCGATCCTGGCGGGCATCCCGGGGGCCGTGATCGCCGTGCCGCTGGTCGCGACGCTGAACAACGTGGCGTCCTACCTCTTCGGCTCGCCGGACGAGCGGGTCCCGCCGCGGCCCGACTCGACCGTCGTGGCCGACGCGTCCGCCTGACGGCGAACACGGGTCGTACGACGGTCGCGCCGGCCGAACGTCACGCCGGAGCGCGGCGCACGAGGCGGCGAAGGCGCCCCGAGACGAGGTGCACGAGCGGGCCCGGGTCGCGCACGTCGACGTTCTCGTACACGTCGCGAAGGCCGTAGGTTCCCCACAGCGTGCGGATCGGACCCCGCTCGGCGGCCGGTGAGCCGATCCAACGGACATCACCGGCCAGATGGTGGTAGCGCCGCCCGACCTCGTAGTCGGCGTCCGGCAGCGGCCGATCTCCGAGGGCGTGACGCACGGCTCGCTCCGTGATCCGTAGGCCGAGCCGCTCGCCGAACATCGCCGACCCGAAGAAGCGCGGGTTCACATCGACCACCTGCAGGTCGTGCTCCGCGTCGCCCGTGCGGAGGAACTCGGCCCCGGCCACGCCCTCGTAGCCCGCCGCGTCGAGGAGGCGCTCGAGCGCGTCACACGCGAGCCGCCCATCGCCGACCGACGACGACACGGAGACGTTGAGCGTGGACACGCCGCCGAGCGGGGGCCAGTCGCGTACCGCGTGCATCACCAGACGGACCTGGCTGTGCCCCCCGGCCCGGACCACCGCGGCGACGTACTTCCGCTGCCGCGACAGCGCCGCCTGGACGATGGGCGCGCAGCCGATCGCCCGGAACGCCGCCATGGCCGTCAGCGCGTCGTCCAGCGTCCGAGCGGGCACGGCGCCCTTGCGCATCCGCACGCGGTCGCCGTCGACCTGGCCCGACCGCGCCGTCTTGACGAAGCACGGCAGTCCGACGGCGAGGACGGCCGCCGCGTCGTCCGGGAAGTCCGCAGGCACGGCGGTCGCCGGGTACCGCACACCCGCCTGTGCGCACAGATCGGCCAGCGCCACCTTGTCGACCAACGCCTCGTAGCCGGAGTCGGGCCCGACCGCGGGGACGGTCGGCACCGAGGGGACCGAGTGATGGAGGCGGGCGATCGTCGCGTCGTCGCTCGCGACCACGACCTCGTACCCGTGACGTCCGACCACCTCCTCGAGCGCAGCGCTGAACGCGGCGCCCGAGTCCCGGGCCGGCGGGATGCGGTGGAACCGTGCTGTGTGACGCGAGTGGCTGCCGAGGTCGTCCTGGCTGTCCGCCGCGCCGACGTCGTAGCCGGCTGCACCGAGCGCCCGACAGGCCGCGAGACCGATCCGCTGGTGCGTGTCGAGGACGAGCACCCGGTGACGCGCGGCGGTGGCGACACGGTCCACGCCGACATGATGGCGATGACGCGACTTCGCGGCGTCGGCCGGTCGCGCAGTCAGTCGCCCGCCAGCTCCGCGGCCACCGCATCCGGGTCGTTGACCGCGAGGCCGCCCGCCAGCCTGCGGAACGGTCCGTCGACCCGCATCAGCTCGGCCTCGCGCCCCCGCTGGACGATCCGGCCGTGGTCGACGACCAGGATCTCGTCGGCGCGGCGGACGGTGGCCAGGCGGTGGGCGATGATGATCGACGTGCGACCGGCGAGCAGGCGGTCGAGCGCCCGCTCGATCAGCATCTCGGTCGGACGGTCGATGTTCGACGTCGCCTCGTCGAGGATCAGCACGCGCGGATCGGCGAGCAGCGCCCGGGCGATCGAGATCAGCTGCCGCTCGCCGGCCGAGAGCCCGGCGCCGCCCTCGCGGACGACGTGGTCGAAACGACCCTCGAGCCGATCGGCGACACGGTCCACGCCGACCGCCTCGGCCGCTGCCCGCACCTCGAGGTCGGTCGCGTCGGGCCGGCCGAACCGCACGTTGTCGGCGACCGTGCCGGAGAAGAGGAACGGCTCCTGCAGCACGATCCCGAGCTGCCTGCGGTAGCTCGCGAGCTCGACGTCACGCAGGTCGTGGCCGTCGACCCGGACCGCGCCCTCGTCCGGGTCGTAGAAGCGCGCCACGAGCTTCGCGAGCGTCGACTTGCCGCCGCCCGACTCGCCCACGAGCGCCAGGCAGCCACCGGGCGGCACGTGCAGCGACACGTCCCGGAGCACCGGCGCCGCGCCGTAGGCGAAGGTCACCCGGTCGACGTGGAGCTCGCCGCGGAGCCGCGGCAGCGCGACGGCGCCGGGCCGGTCCGCCACGTCGGCGGGAGTGTCGAGGACGCCCGTGATCTTCTCCATGGCCGCGCCTGCCGACTGGACCTGCCCGTAGAGCTCCGACAGCTCCTGCAGCGGCTGGAACAGCAGCCCGAGCAGTCCGACGGCGGCGACCAGCGTGCCGACCGTGAGCGTCCCCTCGCCGTAGAGGACGCCGCCCACGCCGAGGACCACGACCGTGGCCACGGCGCCGAGCAGCTCGACGCCCGGGAAGAACAGCGACATCAGCGCCTGGGCCCGCATGTTCGTGCGCCGGTTCTCGAGGTTCAGCTCGTCGAACCGCCGCCCGAAGAGCCGCTCCTGCCCGAAGGCCTGGACGATCGCCATGCCGCCGACCGACTCGGCGAGGTGCGCCGTGACGGCCGCGATCGTCGTCCGCGTCGTCCCGAAGGCCTCGTGCGCGCGACGCTGGAACCACCGCGTCAAGAGCAGCGTCGGCGGCAGGATGACCAGGGTCAGGAGCGCCAGCCGGACGTCGAGGACGAAGAGGGCCAGCAGCGCGACGACGAGCGTCAGAGAGCTGGAGACGAGCGTCACGAGGCCCTGGCCGAGCACGTCCATGAGGGCGTCCACGTCGCTCGTCAACCGGGCGATGATCCACCCCGCGCGCTGACCGCCGAAGTACCGCAAGGACAGCCCGGTCAGGTGGTCGAACAACCGCCGCCGGACGTTCAGCACGATCGTCTGGCCGAGGAGCGCCAGGCCACGCGTGAGCCGGACGGCGAGCGCCCAGCCGATCAGGTTGACGAGGACGTACCCCACCACCGCGAGCAGGAGCCGTCCCTCGTCACCCGCTCGCATGCCGTCGTCGATCGCGGACCGCACGAGCAGCCAGCCGCCCGCGCTGCAGGCCGCAGATCCCGCCGCCGCCACGCTGAGCAGGACGATGCGGCGCCGCGGTCCGGGCACGTGTTCGCGGAGGCGGCTGAGGCCGACCCGACGCGGCCGGACGAGCTCGGAGCCGGTCTCAGGCAACGGGCACCTCGTCGCCGAAGAGCGCCGCGAACGGCCCGCCCGCCTCGAGCAGCTCGGCCGGGGGTCCCTCCTCGACGATCCGCCCGTCCTGCAGCACCGCGGCGCGGTCGGCGACCGTCACGGTCGAGAGTCGCTGGGTCGCGAGCACGACCGTCCGCCCCCGCACCGCGGGCCGGAGGTTCTCGACGAGGAGGTGCTCCGTCTGCGTGTCGACCGCAGACAGCGGGTCGTCGAGCACCAGCACGCGCGCGCCCGACAGGAGCGCCCGAGCGAGCGCGACCCGCTGGCGCTGGCCGCCGGAGAGGTTGACGCCGCGCTCGCCGATCACGGTGTCGTATCCGTGCGGCAGGTCGTCGACGAAGGCCTCGACGCCCGCCGCACGGCACGCCGCCTCGACGTCGGACCACGGGGCGTCCGGGTTGCCGGCCCGGAGGTTGTCGCGCAGCGACAACGAGAAGAGGACGGGCCGCTGCGTGACGAGCGCGACGGCGGCCCGCAGGTCGCCGAGTCGCGCCTGGTGCGTCTCGACCCCGCCGAGCCGGACCGCGCCACTCGTCGGGTCACCGAAGCGCGTCACGAGGCCGAGCAGCGTGCTCTTGCCCGAGCCGGTCGGCCCGCAGATCGCCACGATCTCGCCCGCGTCGACCTCGAGGTCGACCCCCCGCAGCACCTCCGGACCGCCGCCGTAGCGGAAGCGCACGGCCTCGAAGGACACGGGGAGCGGGCCCGGGGGGAGCGGCACGGCGTCGACGGGCTCGGACAGCGGCTCGATGCCCTCGATCCACGCGTAGGAGCGGCCCGCCGAGGCGATCGCCCGCTGCCCGAGGTTGACGATCCAGCCGAGCGCCTCGAGCGGCCACGCGAGCTGCAGGAGGAGGCTGTTGAAGAGCACGAACTCGCCGAGGGTGAGGTTGCCGTCGATCACGCGCGTGCCGCCGACGAGCAGGACGACCGCGATCGAGAGCGTCGGCACGAAGAGCAGCGCGGGCAGGTGGCGCGCCTCCACGTCGGCCTCCTGCAAGCC
>CADCWC010000311.1 GCA_902806305.1 uncultured Thermoleophilia bacterium
AGAAGCCGTTCACGATCGCCCCCGCCGACGCGTGGGACCTCGTCGACACCGCGGAGCGGACCGGGCGCCACCTCGTCGTCGCCTTCGGCTGGAACCACCGCCCGATGGTGGTCCGCTTCGTCGAGGAGCTGCGCGACCACGGCGGCATCGGCGAGATCGAGCACGTCAGCGTGCACATGGCCTCCGCCACCCGGGAGCTCCTGACGAACACCGGCGCCTACCCCGATGCCGCGCCCGAGGCGGTCCCGGACCAGAGCACCTGGACGGACCCGCGGATGTCCGGCGGTGGGTACGGGCAGGCCCAGCTCAGCCATGCCCTCGGGCTGGCACTCCACGTCACGGGGCTTCGAGGCGCGTCGGTCTTCGCCCTGACCTCGGCCCCGAGGGACGCTCCGGTGGAGCTCCACGACGCCGCCGCGATCCGCTTCGAGGGCGGCGCCATCGGCACGCTCTCGGGCGGGTCGGCCTTCACGGGCGCCGGCGACAACAAGCACCAGCTCGAGGTCCGGGCGATCGGCAGCGAGGGCCAGCTGGTCCTCGACGTCGAGCGCGAGCGCGCGTGGCTGTGGCGGAGTGACGGGTTCGAGACCGACCCCGTGCTCGAGCCGGAAGCCGGGCGCTATGACTGCGACGGACCTCCCGCCGTCCTCGCGGACCTGGCGCTCGGCAAGGACGTCGTCAACCACTCCCCCGGCGAGCTGGCCGCGCGCACCGTCGAGATCCTCGACGCGCTCTACCGCAGCGCGGCGTCGGGGCAGCTCGAGTCCACCGCGGACAGAGCGCGGAGCTGAGATGGCCGATCCCCTCGGCGCCGGGCTGACCGACCGCGCCGTCATGGTCACCGGCGCGGCCGGCGCCATCGGCCGCGAGGTGGCGCTGGCGTTCGCCCGAGCGGGGTCGCGCGTCGCGCTCGTCGACCTGCCCGGGACGGCGCTCGACGCGCTCCTCGGCGAGCTGGAGGGCAGCGGGCACACCGCGATCGGGGCCGACCTTCGCGACGCGGCCACCCACCCGGCGCTCGTGGCGCGGGTCGAGCGCGAGGTCGGGCCGCTGCGTGCGCTCGCGCACGTCGCCGCGGTCCTGCGACGCGCCGCGACGGTGGATGCCGTCACGGTCGAGGAGTGGGACCTCCAGCACGAGGTCAACCTGCGGGCGAGCTTCTTCCTCAACCGCGCCGTGGCCGACGCGCTGCGGCGCGGGGGGACGGGCGGCGCCATCGTCAACTTCTCCTCCCAGGGGTGGTGGACGGGCGGCTTCGGCGGATCGGTGGTCTACGCGGCGTCCAAGGGCGGGATCGTCTCGATGTCGCGGGGACTGGCCCGGACCTACGGTCCCGACGCCGTCACCGTCAACGTCGTCTCCCCGGGCGGGGTCGACACGCCGATGTTCCACGACGGGATGAGTCCCGACGCGCTGGCCGCCTTCGTGCACCAGATCCCGCTCGGACGCCTGGCGCAGCCGGCCGAGCTCGCCAGCACCGTGGTCTTCCTCGCCTCCGACCACGCGCGCTACATCACGGGCGCGACCGTGAACGTCAGCGGAGGCCAGCTCATGTACTGAGCGCCGCGGCGCCGGGCCCGAGGACGACGCACCCGATCCCGAGGTGCGCCGCCACGGCCTCGACCTCCCCGGCGATCCACCCGACGGTCGCCGCGCTGTGGTGGTTCGGCCCGGCCGCCGACCAGCGCGCCCATGACGTCCCGACCGGCTCGTCCCCGCGAAAGCGGAACGCGGCGTTCACGGTCCCCGTGCGCGGGAAGCGGCGACCGGTGTACTCGCCCTCCGCGACGATGAAGCGGAACCCCGAGGGCTCGGCGGCGTGCGGCGTGAAGGCCACGAGCGACGCGGGGCCGACCGGGGGCGAGAAGGACGCGCAGGCGCCGCAGCGGGGATCGGCCTCGTCGAACCAGACGTTGCGGCGCAGCTCGGGTCGCTCGCGGGCGTCCGCCCAGTCGAGGTCGTGCTCTCCCGTGTTGGCCAGCACGGCCTCGCCGGTCCGGTGATCGAGCGCCTCGATCTCGTGGTACACCGCCGGGTGGCCCAGCGCCTTGAGCGCGAGCATGGCCACCGCCGTGACCACATCGCCGCTGCAGGTCCACGGCGTCCCCCGCGACGTCTCGCGCCCGAGGGCGAAGCACGGCGTGATGCCGGGGGTCTCGGCGTGACGCAACTCCGCGACGTGGCAGTTCATCACCCCCGCCGAGAGGTCCAGACGCTCATCGAGCCCCTCCAGCGCGGCCGCGAACCGGACGGAGCGCTCGAGGCACTCGTCCTCCTCCACCCCCGCGACGAGCGCGTAGGTCGCGCGGACCTCGGCGTCGATCCGCCCGCAGGCGACGGGCTGTGCGGCGAGGTACGCGGCACGGACGTCCGCGGGGTCGACGTCGACGACGGTGCACCCGAGGGTGGCCTCCAGCGCGGGGACGTCGACATCGACGCAGTCGTAGCCGTCGATGGGAGGCCCGACCCGCCCGAGGCGCGCGCGCCGGATCCGCCCGGCGGCGCCGGCGGCGTGCACGGCCGACCGGGCGTGGGCCCGCGAGGCGTCGTCGTCGAGCACCAGGAGCACCGTCGCGTGGCGGCGTCCCGTCCGGTGCAGCACGTTGGCGAGCTGCGGCACGCCCACGGTCGCGCCCTCGGTGGTGATGTCCGCGTGCGAGAACGGGTCGGCGAGCCGCTGCCGGCGCTGGGTGGCCAGGAGGACGAGCGGGACGTCCGGCAGGGCGCCGATCGCCTCGAGCGCGTACGCCGGCGGGACCGCCATGGTCTGCGCGACGACGAGGACGTCGACGGCCTCGTCGAGCGCTCGCCGTCCGGCTGCGGCGCCGGCCTCACGGCAGTCGACCAGCACGGAGTCCGTGATTTCGACGACGTCACGCAGCAGCGTCCCGATCTCGTCCGCGACGGCCGTCCGATCAGCGCGGAGGTCGATCCCGACGTTGGGCTCGAAGAAGGACCAGTAGGGCGTGAGCAGCGCGGCGCGCGGCCGGCTCATCCCACCGGTCCGCAGCTGGGACGACGCACCCAGGTCGTCGGCAGGGTGACGGTCTCCGGGGGCCGGGCGTCGTCGCGGAGGCGGTCGAGCAGCAGCCGCGCCGCCGTGCGCCCGATCTCCCGGTTGTCGCGTCGCACCACCGCGATGGGCGGCTGGTACAGGTCGGTCATCGGGATTGCGTCGCAGCTGGCCAGCGAGATGTCGCGGCCGATGCGCAGGCCGCGCTCGACGATCTCGGCCAGGCACCCGACGAGCAGCTGGTTGCCACCCGAGATCAGCGCCGTCGGAGGGTCCTCGCGATTGAGGAGGTCGCGCGCCGCCTCCCGACCGTGCTCGGCGCTGAGGACGCCCTCCAGGATCAGGTCGGGGACGTCGATGCCGCGGGACTCGTAGGCGTCGGTGAGCCCGGCGCGCCGTTCGCGCGTGGGCCGCATGGGGCCGCCCAGGATGAGGCCGATACGGCGGTGGCCCAGCGCGAGCAGCTCCTCGGTCGCTGCTCGCACGCCGCTGCGGTGGTCGGACTGGACGACGCTGGCGACCAGGCCGCCGTCGACGTCGCGGTCGAGCAGCACGACCGGCGTGTCCGTCGCTCGGAGCAGCTCGACGGTCGGCTCGTGGTCCTCGGCCGCGAGGGACAGCAGGAGCCCGTCGACGCGCCGCTGCTGGAAGAGCCGGATGTGCGCGGCGTCGCGATCGGGCGCACGGTCGGAGTTCGCCAGCAGCATGGAGTAGCCCGCGGCCCGCAGCTCGCGCTCCGCCCCGGTCACGATCTCGGCGAACAGCGGGTTGGCGATGTCGCCGACGACGAGCGCGACCGTGAGCGTGGCCCGTCGGCGCAGGCTCTGCGCGAGCAGGTCCGGCTGGTAGCCCAGCTCGTCGACCGTGGCCATCACCCGCTCGCGCATCACCGGGCTGACGTCGGGATGTCCGGAGAGCACGCGGGACACCGAGGACATGGCGACGCCCGCCCGGTCGGCCACCTCGCGCATGTTGAGCCGGCCGCCGGAACGGCGTCTCGGGATCGGCTGGGGGCCTGGCGGTCCGTCGGAAGCGATTCCAGGAGCGTACCCGGCGACCTGGGGCCTCTCTAGGAACTTGCGCACCGAGAGGATCTTTGGATAGGGTCGCAATCGATTCCAGAATCGACTCCAGGAGGCGGTGATGTTCCCGAGTGAGACCGACCGGCAGACCTATGGAGCGACCGAGGCGGCGATCCGCGACGTCGTGGGCGGTCGGCTGACCCGGTCGGGATTCCTTCGCCGGGCCGCCGCGATCGGCCTGTCCGGCAGCATGGCGACGTCGATCCTGTCCGCCTGCGGGAGTGACTCCGAGGAGCAGCCGGCCGCCGGTGGCCAGGAGAGCGCCGGGACGTCCGCCGACGCCCTGATGAAGCTCGTCTACCCGGACGGCCTGACGTCGGACGAGACCTACAAGGGTCCCAACGGCGGAGCCAAGGTCGGCGTCCTGCCTCCCGACGCCTTCGACGGGGTGGACTCCGAAGGGATCCGCAACTGGAACTTCAAGGACCTGAAGGCCACGAAGGATCACCGCATCGCGTACGCGCACTTCAGCTCGAAGTGGGACCTGATGGTCGAGTCGATCGAGCGCTTCAACCGCTTTGCCAAGCAGGCCGGCTTCACCGTCGAGACCTTCGACAACAACTTCGACGCCGACCAGGCGATCAAGAACGCCGACTCGATCGTCGCGCAGCAGTTCGACTTCGTGATCGAGTCGCAGATCTTCCCGGACGCCAACAAGGCCATCGACCGCAAGCTGAAGGCGGCGGACATCCCGGCGATCTACTTCGCCGTGGAAGGCCCGGAGGGCGCCATGTTCATGGACGCGGGCAACTTCCGCATGTGCGAAGCCACGGGTGAGTGGCTCGGCAACTACGCCAAGGACAACTGGGACGGCAAGGTCGACCTGGTGCTCATGGCCGCCCAGCCGCGAGCGGGCAAGTACGTGGGACAGCGTGAGGAGGGCTACAAAGCCGGGCTGCGGAAGGTCCTGCCCGACATCCCCGACTCGGCGTTCGTCGTGTTCGACAGCCAGGGCCTGCTCGAGGAGGCCCAGAAGAAGGCGGCGGACGTCCTCACCTCGAAGGCCGACGCGCGGAACATCATCGGGTGCGGGACGAACGACGACGCCGCGGTCGGGATCGTCCGCGCCGTCGAGGCGGCCAAGCGCACCGACACGGCCGCGGTCGGCGGGCAGGCCGGTCAGGCCTC
>CADCWC010000312.1 GCA_902806305.1 uncultured Thermoleophilia bacterium
CGGCGCGACCGACATCGTGACCGAGCGCGGCGACGAGGGCGTGGAACGCATCAAGGAGATGACCGGCGGACTGGGCGCGCATTCAGTCATCGAGGCGGTCGGCACGCAGGAGTCGATGATGCAGTCCATCCGCTCCGCCCGCCCCGGCGAGGGCGACCGAGAGATCACCGACAAGCTGCTCTGGGGTCCGGGTCCCCGCGCCAGCCAGTCGCTGATGCTGGCGGTGCGCGCCCGCGCGCTTCTCGAGGGGCGGCTCGCGCCGTCGATCGAGGATGTGGCGATCCTCGCCGAGCCCGTGCTCAAGCACCGCATGGCGATGACCTTCGCGGCCCGCGCCGACGGCGAGACGATCCCGAATCTCGTCGCCCGCCTCGCGGCGCGGCTGCGCTGAACGGCCGATGGCCCGGGTCCGGGTCCTCCCCGGCGAAGCGCGGTCTCCGGGCCGCGCGGAGACGAACGACGCCCTCACGCTCGCGAGCCGCATGCCTCGCCTCGTGCTGGAGGGTCGCCGCGTCGCCGCGACCCTGACCCACGGCATCCACGGCCGCAGGCGCGCCGGCCCGGGCGAGAGCTTCTGGCAGTTCCGCCCCTTCGTCGCCGGCGAGGCGGCGCAGCGGGTGGACTGGCGGCGCTCGGCCCGCGACGACAAGCTCTTCGTCCGCGAGCGGGAATGGGAGGCCGCGCATTCGATCTGGCTCTGGGTCGACCGCTCCGCCTCCATGGGCTACGTCTCCGACCTCTCGCAGGCCCCGAAGATCGAGCGGGCCCTGGTCCTCGCGCTCGCGCTTGCCGACACCTTCGTCGATACGGGCGAGCGCGTCGGCCTTCTCGGCCTGATGCCTGCCCGAGCCACCCGGCAGATCGCCGAGAAGCTCGCCGAGGCGCTGGTCGCCGACCGCGCCGCCCTCGACGAGGACCTGCCGCCCCGCGCCCCCGTCGGCCGGCTCGACGAGGCGGTGCTGATCTCCGACTTCCTGTCGCCTCTCGACGAGATCGAGCCGGTGGTCGAGGGCATCTCGGGCCGCGGCGCGCGCGGCCACCTCGTCATGGTGCTCGATCCCGTGGAGGAGACCTTTCCCTTCGACGGCCAGGCCGTTCTGCACGACCTCGAGGCCGGCATTTCGCTTCGCGTCGGCGACGCCGGCTCCTGGGGCGGGGCCTACCGCGCCCGCATTGCCCAACACCGGGATGCCTTGAACGATCTCGCCCGCCGTCGCGGCTGGACGTTCACGATCCACCGCACCGATCGTCCGGCGAGCGAGGCGGCGCTCCGGGTCGCGACGCTGGTCGCGGCCGACGCGCCGGTGCAGACGCTCTTCGACAGCGTGACGAACGAGGTCGGGCTGCTCCTCGGCGCCGACCTCTCGAACCTCTCGCGCTACGTCGGCCGCGAGCGGATCGAGGTCGTCGCAGGCTGGAGCCGACCCCCCGCGCGGCCGATCCCGACGGGCCGGGTGCTCGACCTCGACGGCGACACGCCGACGAGGCGGGTGCTGCGCACGGGCCGCCCCGCCCGGGCCGACGACCTGCACACCATCGCGGGCGGCATGGCGGCCACGCTCCGAAGCCTCGGCATCCGCTCCTCCGTCGCCGCCCCGATCAAGGCGGGCGGCGAGCTCTGGGGCGCCGTCACCGCGGCGAGGACGCAGGGCGAGCCGCTGCCGCCCGACGCGGAGCAGCGGCTCGGTGACTTCGCGGAGCTCGTGGCGCAGGCCATCGCCAACACGGAGGCCCGGGAGGAGCTCGCGGCGTCGCGGATGCGCATCGTCGAGGCGAGCGACGCCGCGCGGCGACGCATCGAACGGAACCTGCACGACGGCGCGCAGCAGCGGCTCGTCTCGCTGGCCCTGTCGCTCCGGCTCGCCGAGCTCAAGCTCCGCGACCACCCGGACGCCGGCCCGCTGCTCGCCCAGGCCTCCGAGGACCTCGCGCTGACGCTCCAGGAGCTCCGGGAGCTGGCGCGGGGGATCCACCCCGCCGTGCTCACCGAGCGCGGCCTCCGGCCGGCGATCGAGGCGCTCGCGACCCGGGCCTCGGTGCCCGTCGACCTGCTCGAGCTGCCCGAGGAGCGCCTCCCCGAGCACGTCGAGGCGACCGCCTACTACGTCGTCGCCGAGGCCCTCACGAACGTCACGAAGTACGCGGGCCCGACCGTCGCGCAGGTCTCGGTGCGACACGTCGCCGGGTGTCTGCTCGTCGAGGTGCGCGACGACGGCGTCGGCGGCGCCGACGTGGGGCGAGGCTCCGGGCTGCGTGGACTGCACGACCGCGTCGGGGCCGTGCGCGGGACGCTCCGCGTCGACAGCCGGCCCGGCCGCGGGACGACGATCAGCGCGTCGATCCCGGTCGACGGGCCCGCCGAGAGCTCGAAGGCGGACGCGGCGCGACGCGCGTAGGCCGCCCGGTCGCAGCCGCCTGTCGCGTCGCCCGGGGCCGCGTCGGCCGGTACGCTCCCGGCCATGACCGCTCTCGACACCGCCCGCGCGGCGACGCTCCCGGCCGAGCTCTACCTCGATCCTGCGGTCCTCGCGCGCGAGGTCGAACGCATCTTCGGCCGGACCTGGCAGCTCGTGGCGCGCGCCGACGAGCTGGCCCGGCCGGGCGACTTCGTGCCCGCCACGATCGTCGACGAGCCGATCGTCATCGCGCGCGGCACGGACGGCGTGCTGCGGGGGTTCTACAACGTCTGCCGGCACCGGGCGGGGCAGGTCGCCCTGACGCGCGGCAACCGCAAGTCGCTCCAGTGCCGCTACCACGGCTGGACCTACGGCCTCGACGGGCGACTGCGGGCCTGCCCGGAGATGGACGGGACGGAGGGCTTCCGCAAGGAGGACTTCGGACTGATCCCGATCCGCGTCGATCGCTTCGGCCCGTTCGTGTTCGCGAACCTCGACCCGGACGCCCCGAGCCTCGCCGAGGTCCTCGGGGCCATCCCCGACGAGGTGGCCGGGGCGGGCTACGACATCGACCGGATGCGGCTCGTCGAGCGGCGCGACTACGTGATCGAGTGCAACTGGAAGGTCTACGTCGACAACTACCTCGAGGGCTACCACCTCCCGATCGCGCACCCCGGGCTGTTCCGCGAGCTCGACTACGACGCCTACCGCGTCGAGACGTTCCCGTGGTACTCGAAGCAGCACGCGCCGATCCGCGACCTGAAGCCCGGCGAGGAGATCGGCCGGGACCGGCGCTACATCCGCTCGCCCGACGGCGAGGAGGACGCCCTCTACTACTGGCTGTTCCCGAACACGATGCTGAACATCTACCAGGACAACATCAGCTCGAACGTGATCCTGCCGCTCGGCCCCGACCGCACGCTGACGATCTTCGAGTGGTTCTTCGCCGAGCCGGGCACGGGTCAGGGCTGGGAGTCGATGCAGCAGACGATCGCCTTCTCGGACGAGATCCAGCAGGAGGACATCGTCCTCTGCGAGCAGGTGCAGCGCGGCCTCCGCTCCCGGTCGTACTCGACCGGCCGGTTCAGCGCCAAGCGCGAGAACGGCGTGCACCACTTCCAGGAGCTGGTCCGCACGGCGCTCGAGGGGGACTGACGGCGCCGGGCCGGCGCGGCGCCGAACTCGGGCCGGCTCAGCCGTCCGCGTCGCGTCCGACGCGGTGGCGACCGCGGTGCTTCGCGCCGTAGAGTGCGCGGTCGGCGCGCTCGAGCAGCGCGTTCAGCTCGTAGATCCCCGTCACGGCGGCGGCCACCCCGATCGAGATGCTCACGTCCGGCGCCTCGCGGGTCCGCCGGGCGAAGGCCGTGTCGACCTCCTCGATGATGCGCGCCGCGACGGCGACCGCCTCGTCGCCCTCGACGTCCAGCCAGACGGCGAACTCGTCACCGCCGAGGCGCCCGGCCAGGCCGTGACGGTCGAGGATGCGCGCCACCTCGGTCAGCACGAGGTCGCCGGCCCGGTGGCCGAAGCGGTCGTTGACCTCCTTGAAGCGGTCGACGTCGCAGATCAGCAGGCTGCCGCCGCTGCCGTCCTCCAGGCGGCCGCGGATCGCGGCCTGCCACGAGCGCCGGTTGGCGATGCCCGTGAGATCGTCGATCCGCGACAGCCGCTCCATCTCCTCGATCCGGGACCCGAGCGTCTGGCCGTTCGGACGGCTGTCGCGGTGGAGTGCGGCCAGGGCCAGGTCGTCGAGGTCCTCGGCGCGGAGCCTGAGCAGCGCGAGCGCGCCCGCGAGCAGCCGCTCGTCGGTCTCCTGTCCGGTCAGCGCGTCGACGGTGGCGCTCGCGAGCTGGACGCAGGCGGTCGCCGGCTCGGGTACGTCGTGGCCCGAGCACCCGCCGTGGTGCAGGGCGACGGCACTCGTCACGTCGCGGGGCAGGTCCCAGTACCGAGCCATCAGCCCGCCGACGAGCGCGTGGTCGACGCCGAACGCCTCGCGCTCGGCGGTGGCGCGGGCGGTCCCACCCGGGTGGCGCAGGGCGATCGCCTCGGCCGTCCCCGCGTCGAAGGCGAGCGGCAGCACGAGTTTCCCGAGGTCGTGCAGCAGGCCCGCAAGGTGCGGGGTGTCGGCGGGCACGCCCGCGCGATCGGCGATCGCGGCGGCGAGTGCGGCGACGGACACCGCGTGGATGTGCATCTGCCCGCGCGTGATGCGGCCGCAGCCCGGCGGGCGGTCGAGGAACCCGTACGGCGTCGCCTCGAGCGCCTGGAGCCGCACGGCGCGACGTCCGACGAGCGTCACGGCCTGGCGGACCGTCGCGGCCTGGATCGGTCGGGCGTACTGGCCCGAGTTGGCGCTTCGGAGCACGTTGGCCGCGAACGCCTCGTCGGCCTCGATCGCGGCGACGACCTCGCCCGTCGACGTCTCGGCGTCGTCGGCCAGGCGCAGGAGTCGACGGATGCTCGTATCGAGCACCGGAAGCGGTCCGACCGTGCGCATGACACGGACCAGCCGCATGGTCGCCCCTCCGGGGACCAGCTCGTACCACGTCTCGTCGCTCACCGTCGCGGTCGCCGCCTCTCCTTGCATGTGTCGGCGGCGATCCGTGACACTGTACGGCGATCGCGGGGGGCCGGTCGGCACCTCGGGCCGAAAGACGACGATCGGACGCCGGGGCGGGGCGGCCGGACCTCCACCACGACCAGGGGCAGGCGCCTATGTCCGTCCATCCGAGCGCCGAGCTGCGCGACCACGCTGCGGGGGCCTACCGGCTCGCCGCCGACCGGGCCCGCAAGGTCGCGCGGTACGCCCAGCGACTGGCC
>CADCWC010000313.1:0-975 GCA_902806305.1 uncultured Thermoleophilia bacterium
GCAGGAGGGTGAGGCGGTTCGCGCCTAGTAGCGGATCCGCCGGGGCGCCCGCCGGCGGCCCGTCCCCCTAGAATCGCCCGAGGTGAAGAAAGAACTCCGACCGTTTCACGACATCGTCGCCTGCGACGTATGTGGCCGCACCATCCTCAAGGGCGAGCGCACCGAGCCCTTTCTCGCTCCAGGAGGCACGCGTCATTCCGTGTGCGAGCTCTGCTTCGTACGCGCCGAGCACGAAGGGTGGATCCGCGAATCGGCCCATGACCAACTGCCTTCCCGCTCCTCGCGGCCCCAGGAGCGCAGGCCGCTCCTGGGCAGGCTGCGCCGCCGCCCGCCCGATCCCGTCAACGGGCAGCCACTCGACGACCCCGGCGAGGGTCTGCCGCTCGAGGACCCGGGCGAAGCCGAGCTGCGCGAAGGTCTCGGCAACGGCGACATGAGCTCTGCGCCCACGCAGGCTCCTGCGCGCCGGGAGCGCCCCCAGAACCCGCGCCACGTGCGCGGCGTGCCGACGACTGCGGAGGTCAAGGTGGAGCGCGCCCTCGAGCTCTTCAACGCCTCCCGGCACCAGCGTACGATGGCCGGGCTGACGCGATCGCTCGGCCCTCCACTGGCAACGGCGGTACCGGACCCCGACGCGCCGAGCACCGTGACCGTGCTGGTGGCGTGGGAGCTGTCCTGGTATCGCTACCGCGTCGACCTCGGAGACGCTTCGGAGCCTGTCGCCCTCCAGGGCAAGGGAGACGAGCTGGGCGACATCGACGAGGCGCTGCGCAAGTGGAACGCGGGGCTCGACGCCGACGGCAGAGTGGTGATAGGAGTGGAGCCCGGATGATCTACTGCGTGGTGCCAGAGCCCCTGACCGACGAGCTGTTCGACCGGCTCACCGAGTACTACAAGGACGATCCGAACGTCACGGTGATCGTCGACCGTCGCGAGGGACAGGGCGGTAGCCCGGGCCCCCACCCGGCCGAACAC
>CADCWC010000313.1:985-5166 GCA_902806305.1 uncultured Thermoleophilia bacterium
GGCCCGGGTGCACCAGCGCGTTGTCGACCGCGAGGCGCAGGAAGTCGCGGTGCAGCCCGGCCGGCATCCGGGTGGTGTCGGCGTTCCAGAACAGCACGTCGAACGCCGGCGGCTTCTTGCCGAGCAGGTAGTTGTTGACCCAGTAGTTCCAGACGAGGTCGTTCGGCCGCAGCCACGCGAAGACGCCGGCCAGCGCGCGCCCGCTCATGTAGCCCTTCCGCGCCGACTCCGCGAGGGACAGGGCGGCGGTCCGGGTCCGCACCCCGCCGACCGCGATCGGCGCCGGCGTCGCGTCAAGGGCACCTTCCCGCCCATCGAGCCCCCTGACGGGAAGCCCTGACCGGGCTCTCCAGGGTCGTGGTCCACGTGGACGGCGGCGCGCGGGGCAACCCGGGGCCGGCGGCGGTGGGCGTGGTCGCGCGCGAGCCAGACGGCGGAGAGCTCGCGGAGCGCAGCGCGTACATCGGGATGGCGACCAACAACGTCGCCGAGTACCGGGCGGTGCTGCTGGGGCTCGAGCTCGCCCGCGATCTCGGCGCCACCGAGGTTGAGGTCGTGAACGACTCGGAGCTCGTGGCGCGGCAGATCGAGGGGCGCTACAAGGTCAAGAACGCCGGCCTGAAGCCCCTGTACCTCCAGACGATGAAGGAGCTTTCAGGGTTCAAGTCGTGGTCGGTGCGCAGCGTGCGGCGCGAGTCCAACAAACGCGCCGACGAGCTGGTGAACGAGGCGCTGGACGCGGCCAGGTAGGCGAGGGCATCATCGACCCGCCCTCGGCCGAGCGGCTGCACGAGCTGTTCGAGCGTCCAGGCGATCTCACGGTCGGGATCGAGGAGGAGCTGATGGTCCTCGACCCGCAGTCCCTCGACCTGGCGCCGCGCGCGCACGAGCTGCTGGCGGCGCTGGAGGGAGACGCGCGCTTCAAGCCCGAACTCGTGGCCGCGCAGGTGGAGCTGGTGACCGCGCCGTGCGACACGGTCGGCCAGGCCGCCGCCCAGCTTCGGAAAGGACGCCAAAGCCTGGAGCGGGCCGCCGCGGGAAGCATGTTCCTCGCGGGCGCCGGCGCGCACCCATTCGCCTCGGAGACGGGTGTCCTGAACGACGCCGACGCCTACCGCCACACCCGCAGCGAGTACGGCTGGGTGGCGCGGCGCCAGCTGGTCTTCGGCCTACATGTGCACGTGCGTGTGCAGGGCGCACACCGCGCCGTGGCCGTCTACAACGCGCTGCGCTCGTACCTGCCCGAGCTCGCCGGTCTGGCGGCAAACGCTCCTTTCTACCGCGGGGAGGACACCGGACTGGCCTCCATACGGCCGAAGATCTCTGAGAAGCTCCCACGCCAGGGGGTGCCTCCGGCGCTGGCCGACCTGGAGGACCTGGCAGGCTCGCTGGACTGGGGCGCGCGCGCCGGGGCGCTCGCGGGCCCGCGGACGTGGTGGTGGGAGCTTCGCCTGCACCCGTTCCACGGCACGGTCGAGCTGCGGGTGCCCGATCAGCAGAGCACGGTGGCAGACACGGCAGCGATCGCCGCCGTGGCGCATTCGCTGGTCGCCTGGCTGGCCGCCCGTCACGACGACGGCCAGCAGCTGCCCAGTCACCCGACGTGGCGGATCGAGGAGAACCGCTGGTCGGCATGCCGCCACGGCCTCCAGGGCAGGTTTGCCGATCTGGACACCGGCGTGCCGCGTGCCGCGCGCGAGCGCGTCGTGGGGCTGCTCTCGGAGATCGAGCCGTCAGCCGCCGATCTCGGCTGCTCGGAGGAGCTCGCCTTGGCCCGCGGTCTCGCGGAGCGGACCGGTGCTGAGCGCCAGCGGGAAGCCGGCTCGCGGGGCGGCGCGCAGGTGGCTACGCGCTGGCTCGCAGACCGCTTTTCGAATTGAAGGTCGCACGGCGGGTTTGTCCCCTGACCGGAAGGGCAAGAAGTTGTCTATGCCGCCGCTGCCCGAGCCGCGCGGTCCTGTGAGCGCGTTTCTCCTCCGGGAGCTCGTGCTCCGGACCCATCCGCTCCCGCCGACGTCAGTGGTCGAGCCGGCCGATCCGCTGGCCGACGAGGACCTCCAACTCGCGCTCTACCTCTGTTACGAGCTGCACTACCGCGGCCTGGACGGCGTCGACGTCGACTGGGAGTGGGAGCCGTCGCTGCTGGCCTTCCGCCGCGAGCTCGAGCGCCGCTTCGAGGCGGGGCTCATGGCGACGCTCGGCCCGCCGTCGGCCACCGCCGCGCCCGAGGAGATGGACCTCGCCCTCCGGGCGATCGAGGACGCCGACGACGCGCCGTCGCTCTCGCGCTGCGTCGAGCGCGACGCCACCCACGACCAGGCGCTCGAGTTCCTCGTGCACCGCTCCGCCTACCAGCTCAAGGAGGCCGATCCGCACACGTGGGTCGCGCCGCGGCTGCACGGCGCGCCCAAGGCGGCGCTGGTCGAGATCCAGTCCGACGAGTACGGCGGCGGCCGCCCGGACCGCATCCACGCCCAGCTGTTCGCCGACGCCATGGACGCCGCGGGGCTCGACAGCGAGTACGGCGCCTACCTCGACCAGATCCCCGGCGTGACGCTGGCGACCGTGAACCTGATGTCGCTGCTCGGCCTGCACCGGCGCTGGCGCGGCGCGATCGTCGGCCACCTGGCGCTCTTCGAGATGACCTCCTCGGTCCCGAACCGCCGCTACGCCAACGGCCTGCGCCGGCTCGGGCACACGGATCCCCGGGCGACGGAGTTCTTCGACGAGCACGTGAGCGCCGACGCGGTCCACGAGGCGATCGCGGCCGTCGACATCGCGGGCGGCCTGGCGCGCCAGGACCCGGCGCTGGCGCCGGACATCCTGTGGGGCGCCCGGGCGCTCGTCCTCGTGGAGGGCAACTGGGCCCGCCACGTGCTCGGCGCCTGGCGCGACGGGCGGTCATCGCTGCGCGCGCCGCTGCGCGCCGCGGTGTGACCGCTCCTGCGCGCGGGTAGCCAGGCGCCGATGACGACTCCCGAAGACGGCCTGACGGTCGAGGTGCGCCGCGAGGGGACCTCGGCGACCGTCGTGGCCGCCGGCGAGCTGGACATGACGACGATGGGCGAGCTGCGCGCCGCCGCCGCGGAGGCGCGCGCGGGGGCCGACAAGCTGGTGCTCGACCTGCGCCGGCTGACGTTCATCGACTCGTCCGGGCTCGGCGCCCTGGTGGAGCTGCGCGGCGAGGCCGAGCGCGGCGGCGTGGGTTTCGTCGTCGAGGCCTCGGACGGGCCCGTGCGGTCCGCGCTCGAGAGCACGGGCCTCAACGACCTGCTCGGGGTTCGCTAGCGCTGGAAGCGGGGCGTGACCTGCGAGCGGTCCTCCGCCTCGCTGGGCGCCCGCCACCTGGTCAGCTTGTGCGACCCGTCGCAGAACGGGCGCAGGCGCGAGCGCCCGCAGCGGCAGAGGGCGACGACGTCGCGGTCGACCTCGATCTCCCGCCCGTCCTGGTCGAGCATCTTGAACGGCCCGCGGACCAGCAGCGGCCCGTCGCGGTAGGAGGTGATGGTGACGTCGTCGGCCACGGGGAGCCATTACCCGGGCAAGCCTTGACACAGTCGTGTCAAGGTTGGGCTATCCTCGGTGGTCATGCGTGATTACCTCGCCGCCGTCCGCGACCACGTCGTCGTCTTCGACGGCGGCATGGGCGCCACGCTCGAGCAGTTCGACCTGTCGCTCGAGAAGGACTACCGCCTCCCGGGCCGCTGCCACGAGGCGCTGGTCCTCAACCGGCCCGACGTCATCCAGGGCGTCCACGAGTCGATGGTCGCGGCGGGCGCGGAGGTCGTGGAGACCGACACCTTCCAGGCGTCGCGGCTCAAGCTCGACGAGTGGGGCCTGGCCGAGCACACGCTCGAGATCAACGTCAAGGCCGCCGAGATCGCCCGCAAGGCGGTCGGCGAGGACCGCTTCGTCGCCGGCTCCATCGGGCCGACGGGCTTCCTGCCCGCCTCGGACGACCCGACGCTGGGCAACATGCCGTTCCGCACGCTGGTCGAGGTCTTCGCCGAGCAGGCGACGGGCCTCCTCCAGGGCGGCTCGGACCTGATCATCATCGAGACCGCGCAGGACATCCTCGAGGTCAAGGCCGCGATCTTCGGCGTCCGCGAGGCCTTCGCGGCCACGGGCCGGACCGTGCCGATCCAGACCTCCGTGTCCCTGCTGCCCAACGGCGGCAAGAT
>CADCWC010000314.1 GCA_902806305.1 uncultured Thermoleophilia bacterium
GCGCGTCGCCCGCACGTCGTCGAGGGGGAGTCCGTAGGCGCCCTCCAGGGCGGCCACGACCACGTCAACGCGCATCAGCATCCCGGCGCCGCCGCCGTAGGGCGTGTCGTCGACGACGTGGTGCTTGAGCGGCGAGTGGTCGCGGATGTTGTGCAGGCCGAGCCGCAACGGTCCCGCCAGGGCGTTCTGGACCGAGCGCTGCTCGACGAGCCACGAGAACCAGCTCGGGAAGAGGGTGAACACGTCGAGCTGCAGCGCGCTCAGAGCAGCCCCTCGACGATCTCGATCCGCCGGCCCGGCACGTCGACCGACGGCACGAGCGCGGCGACGAAGGGGATCCGCGTGTGCTCCGGGTCGTCGAGCACGAGCACGTCATGGGCCACGCCGTCCTCCACGTCCGTGACCCGGCCGAGCTCCCGGTCGCCCGAGACCGCCACGCAGCCGATCAGGTCGAAGCGGAACCAGCTGTCCTCCTCGGGATCCGGGAGGGCGCCACGGGGCAGCTCGAGCGCTACGCCGCGCAGCGCCTCGGCGGCGTCCCGGTCGTCGTGGCCCTCGAGCGCCACGAGCGGGCGGACCTCCGTCCCCGCCCGACGTCGGACCCCGGTCGGTCGCCCGTCGGCCAGCAGCCGCGATCCGACCTCGAAGCCGTACCACCCGCACGGCCCCTCCACGACGAAGGCGCCGTCAAGGCCGTGCGGCCGCCCGACGGTGCCGACCCGGACCCGCTCGGGCCGCCACGGGAAGCGCCCCGGGCGCTCCCTCACCCGTCGATCTCGACGTGCGTCACGCCGCCCGAGCGGATACCGCCCGCCCGCACGACGGAGCGCAGGGCGCGCACGACGCGGCCCTGCCTGCCGATCACCTTCCCGCGGTCGTCCGGGGCGACGTGGACGACGAGGACCGGCGCGCCCTCGCGGCGCTCCTCGACCACCTCGACGCTGTCCGGGTCGTCGACCAGGCCGCGCACCAGGTACTCGCAGAGCGAGCGGGTGTCGCGCGGGAGGTCGGCGGCCGGGTCGGTGGGCACGCGGACGGCTCCTAGATGATCCCGGACTTCTGCAGGAGTCGACGGACGGGCTGCGACGGCTGTGCGCCCTTCGCCAGCCAGGCCTTGGCCCGGTCGGCGTCGATCTCGATCAGCGACGGCTGGAGCTGCGGGTTGTACCGGCCGATCGTCTCGATCGAGCGGCCGTCACGCGGTGCGTTCGCGTCGGCGACGACGACCCGGTAGATCGGGTTGCCCTTGTTGCCGATCCGGGTGAGTCGGATCTTGACCATGTTCCTACCTCCTTCCTCGTCCTGCGCCGCGGGGTGCGCCCCGCGGCATCTGGGGCAACCGGGGCGCCTTGCCGCCCCCGCCGCCCGTCAGCTGCTTCATCATCTTCTTCATCTGCTTGTGCTGCAGCAGCAGCTGGTTGATCTGCTGCACGCTGGTCCCGGACCCCTTGGCGATGCGCGAGCGGCGGGAGCCGTTGACGAGCTCGGGCCGGCGTCGCTCCTCGGGCGTCATCGAGAGGATAATCGCCTCGACCCGATCGAGCTGCCGGTCGTCGACCGGCATGTTGCGCAGCTCCTTGCCCACGCCGGGCAGCATCTTCAGGATCGAGCCGAGCGAGCCCATCTTGCGGATCGACCGGAGCTGGTCGAGCAGGTCGTCGAGCGT
This sequence comes from uncultured Thermoleophilia bacterium, assembly GCA_902806305.1. Classification (GTDB taxonomy): domain Bacteria; phylum Actinomycetota; class Thermoleophilia; order Gaiellales; family F1-60-MAGs149; genus CADCWC01. The sequence goes on from CADCWC010000314.1 coordinate 1,667, forward strand.
GAACTCCGAGCGGCGGATCTTCTGCTCGAGCTCCTCGGCCTTCTTGGCGTCGATCGTCTCCTCGGCGCGCTCGATGAGCGACAGCACGTCGCCCATGCCGAGGATGCGCGACGCCATCCGGTCGGGATGGAACTCCTCGAACTGGTCGAGCTTCTCGCCCACCGAGGCGAACTTGATCGGCACGCCGGTGACGGCCCGCACGCTCAGCGCCGCGCCACCGCGCGCGTCGCCGTCGAGCTTCGTGAGGACCAGCCCGTCGAACGCGACGCGCTCCTGGAAGGTCCGCGCCACGTTGACGGCGTCCTGGCCGGTCATCGAGTCGAGTACGAGGAGCACGTTGTGCGGCGTCGTCGCGTCCCGGATGCGGACGAGCTCGTCCATCAGCTCGGCGTCGACGTGCAGCCGGCCGGCGGTGTCGATGATGACCACGTCCCGGCCCTGCTGTCGCGCCTGCCGGACGCCCCACTCCGCGATGTCGACCGGGTCGGCGTCCGTCCCCTGCTCGTAGACGGGGACGCCGACCTGGCCGCCGACCGTGACGAGCTGGTGCACGGCGGCCGGACGGTAGACGTCGCAGGCCACGAGTGCGGGCTTCTTCCCGCCCCTCAGCAGGAGGCGGGCGAGCTTGGCCGCCGTCGTCGTCTTGCCCGAGCCCTGCAGCCCGGCCATCAGGATGACGGTGGGCGCCTGCGGGGCGGTGACGAGGCCCTCGGACCCCGCGCCCATGAGCTTCGTGAGCTCCTCGTCGACGATCTTGACGACCTGCTGGCCGGGCGTGAGGCTCTCCGTGACCTCGCTGCCCGTGGCCCGCTCGCGGACCGCGGCCACGAAGTCCTTGACGACCTGGAAGTTGACGTCGGCCTCGAGCAGCGCCAGACGGATCTCCCGCATCGCCGCCCGGACGTCGTCCTCCGACAGCCGTCCGCGCGAGCGGAGGTCGCCGAGGGTGGCGGTGAGTCGGTCGGAGAGGGAGTCGAACACGAGGCGCAGGCGGCGGCGACCGGGACCCGGCGCCGAAGGGACAGTATGCCGCACCCGCCGTGGGCCGACGGCCATCATGCCGCGCGTGGAGATCGAGCTGCAGTACCTGTACCGGAGCAGCGAGCCGCTGCTCGTGCCCGCCGAGCTCGCCGGGTTCGCGCTGGCAGGCTCGACGAGCTTCGAGATCGTCGACGCCTACTTCGACACCGCGGAGCTCGGACTCCGGCGCGCCGGGTCGTCGCTGCGGATCCGGCGGCAGACGTCGCTCCCCGCACCCGTCCTGACCTGGAAGGGCCCCTCCGCGCGCCGCCCGGACGGAGCGAAGGAGCGCGAGGAGGTCGAGATCCCGCTCGACCACGTGCCGCCCGACGGACGGGACGTGGCGGCGCAGCTCGAGCGCTTCCGGCTCTGGGAGGGGGTCACGGCCACGACGGGGGTGACGCCCGACACGCCGCTCGAGGGCATCGGCGAGCTGCGGAACCGGCGCAGCGCCCACCTCTACGTGCAGGGCCTGCACCAGCTGGAGCTCACGTGGGACCGGCTGACCTATCCGGTCGGAAAGCCTGAGGTTCGACTCGAGGTCGAGGTCAAGCGACGTGGCGCCTCACGCCATCTGGCGGCCGTCGACCGGGAGCTGCGCGCGCTGTACGGCAAGAAGCTCGCCCCGACGCCGTACGGGAAGTCGCACGAGCTGGCCCGCCGGCTCTACCCCGAGGCCTTCGCGACTGCCACCGGCCTCTAGCTCAGCCTTCGCGGGCGGCGCTCGGCCGGACGGTGACCTCGGCAGGCGCGTAGCATCACCCCATGGTCGAGACTCCCGCACCCGACCGTCCGCTCCGGATCGGGCTGATCGCGCCGCCGTGGTTCAGCGTGCCGCCCGCCGCGTACGGGGGGATCGAGCTCGTCGTGGCCATCCTGGCCGACGGCCTCGTGGCGGCCGGCCACGACGTGACACTGTTCGCGTCCGGTGGCTCCGAGACGAGCGCGCGGCTGGTCAGCGTCTACGAGCGCCCCCCGTCCGAGCGGATCGGCCAGACCCTCACGGAGCTCCGTCACGTGGCCGCCGCGGTGCACGGCGCGGCGGGGCGGCTGGACGTGCTCCACGACCACTCCGGCTTCGCAGGCGCGGCGCTCGTCGGGCAGGCGGGCGTGCCCGCCTGCCACACCGTGCACGGGCCCCTGACCCAGGAGACCCGGGCGCTCTACCGGACGCTCGCGGCGCTCGACCCCACCCTGCGCCTGATCTCGATCTCGCGCCGGCAGCGCGCGCCGGATCCGGCGCTCCCGTGGCTCGCGAACTGCCCGAACGGCCTCAGGCTCGACGACTACCCGCTCGCCGAGGAGAAGGAGGACTACCTCGTGTTCCTCGGCCGGATGGCGCCCGAGAAGGGGTGCCGCGAGGCCGTCCAGGTGGCGCGCGCCGTGGGCCGGCCGCTCCGGATCGCGGCGAAGGCGCAGGACGGCGCGGAGCTCCTGTACTTCGAGGAGGAGATCGCGCCGCTCCTCGGCGGCGACGTGGAGTTCCTCGGCGAGCTCGGTCACGCCGCCAAGGTCGAGCTGCTCGGCCGTGCCGCGTGCATGCTCTTCCCGATCGACTGGGAGGAGCCGTTCGGGCTCGTCATGATCGAGGCGATGGCGTGCGGCACGCCCGTGCTGGCCACGGCACGGGGGTCCGTCCCCGAGGTGGTGAGCCCCGGGCGGAGCGGCGTCGTCGTCGACGACTGGCGCGACATGCCCGCCGCGCTCGAGGACGCGCTCCGGATCGACGCCGCGAGCTGCCGCGCCCACGTTGCCGACCGGTTCTCGGTCGACCGGGTGGTGCGGGACCACGTCGAGGCGTACCGACGCCTGCTCGACGAGGCGGGCGACCCGTCGGCCGTCGCTCCGACCGGCCCGGCGACGACGCTCCGGACGTCGCCCTAGCGGCGCTCGGCGGCCGCCGGGCTCGCCGCGTCGACGCGCACGACCGAGTCCTCCACGGTCACGGTCCACCGCCTGCCGACCGCCTCGACGCCGTCGACGCGAAGGTCGAGACCCCGGACCGGCACCTCCGCGACCGCCGTCAAGGTCTGCCTCGACGGGTCGGGCTCGAGGCCGAGCACGGCCTGCAGGCACAGGACCGGCGCGCCCGACGCCCAGGCCTGCGGCGAGCAGGAGGTGGGATAGAGCACCGGGAAGCCCGTCTCGTCGCGGTCGAACCCCGCGATCACCTCGGGCAGCCGCCAGCCGAAGTGCTCGGCCGCCTCGAGCAGCGCCAGGAAGAGCCGCGCCGCCTCGGGCGCGTGGCCCGTGCGCGCGAGGCCCGCGCAGGCGATCGAGGTGTCGTGCGGCCAGACCGTCCCGTTGTGGTACTCGATCGGGTTGTAGCCGCCGGAGCTCTTCGCCATCGTGCGGACGCCCCAGCCGCTGAAGAGCTCCGGCTCGAGCAGGACGCGGGCCGTCGGCGCCAGCCGGTCGTCGGCGACGATGCCCC
>CADCWC010000315.1 GCA_902806305.1 uncultured Thermoleophilia bacterium
CGCGCCGCCAGGCACCTCATGGCCGGCCCGCCACCGCCGACGCCGATCCGATGAGTGCCGCGAGCTCGAGCAGTGTGGCGGCGCGGAGGTCGGCGCCCGGGTCGGCGGCCGGCTCGCCGACGAACCCGGTCCGCGTCCCGGCGCGCCGGCCGGCCTCCACGTCCCCCGCCGTGTCGCCGACCATCCAGGACGCCCCGAGATCGAGGTCGTGCTCCGCCGCGAGGTCGAGCAGCATCCCGGGCTCCGGCTTGCGACAGGCACACGCCGGCTCGAGATCGTGGACGCAGTACCGGAACGCCTCGATCCGTGTCCCGTGGCGCGCCAACGCCGCCTGCATGACGTCCTCGATCTCGGTCAGCACGTCCGCCGTCATCAGCCCGCGCGCCACGCCGCGCTGGTTCGAGACGACGAACGGCACGTAGCCCGCCCGGTCGAGGACGCCCACGGCCTCGGCCGCCCCGTCGAGCCAGCGGAAGTCCGCCGCTGTGCGGACGTAGTCGTGATCGGCGGCCCGCACGTTGAGCGTTCCGTCGCGGTCGAGGAACACCGCCCGAGGACGCGCGCTCAGACGTGCCACGGGCGGTCCTGCTCGAGCCTCGTCCGGAAGTAGTCGACCAGGATGTGGTTGATGACCAGGTGCAGGTCCTCGATCACGCCGTAGTCGTCGGAGGACACGACGATCGAGAGGTCCGCGAGCTCGCGCGCCGCGCCGCCGTCGAAGCCGAGCAGCGCGACCACCTGCGCGCACTCGGCCCGCGCGTAGCGCATCGCGCGCAGCACGTTCTCGGAGCGGCCGCTGCCCGACAGCACGATCAGCAGGTCACCGGGGCGGATCAGGTTCTGCAGCTGCTCGGCGAAGACGTTCCGGTAGTCGAGGTCGTTGGCGAGCGCCGTGACCATCGCCATGTTGTCGTTCAGGCTGAGGATGCGGAACCGCCGCATGTGGGCGCTGATCGTGTTCTTCGCCATGTCGGCCGCCATGTGGCTGGCCGTGCTCGCGCTCCCGCCGTTGCCGAGCACGAACACCTGCTTGCCGTCGCGGTAGCTGCGGTAGAGGGCGTCGCCGAGCTCCTCCAGCCGGTCCATCGGCAGGTCGTCGATGGCCGCCTTCAGTCGCGCCAGGTAGGCGGGCGCCGCGACCTTCACGACGCGCGCTCGAACAGGATGATCTCCGTGCCGCGGGCGGCGAAGCGGAGCGGCACCTCGCGGAGGTCGTCGAGCACCGCGCGCACCGCGGCCTGGCGCTCGGGCGGCGCGCAGATCAGCAGGAAGCCTCCGGCGCCTGCTCCGAGCAGCTTGCCGCCGAGCGCCCCGGCCTCCCGCGCGGCGTCGTACCAGCCGTCGATCTGGCCGTCCGAGACGCCGTCTGCGACCCCGCGCTTCAGCTGCCAGTTGCGGTCGAGCAGCTCGCCGAGCGCCGCCGCATCGCCCGCCCCGAGCCGGTCGCGCAGCTCGTAGGCCAGGTCGCGCATGGTCAGGAGGCGCTCCACCGCGCTGCCGTCCCGGATGGCGTCCGACTGGCCTTGGAGCACGCTCGAGGCCGCCCGCTGGCGGCCGGTGTAGAAGAGCAGCAGGCTCCGTTGCACCGCGGCCATCGTGGCCGCCGTGGCGATGATCGGCTGCACGCGCACGCCGCCGCCCCGCGGCAGGAACTCGATCAGGTTCAGGCCGCCGACCGCCGCCGCGTACTGGTCCTGCCGGCCGATCGGCTTGCCGAGCACGTCGATCTCGATCTGCGACGCCTCCTCGGCCAGCACGGCCGGGCTCTTCGAGATGCCCTGGAAGGCGTAGAGGGCGTTCAGCAGGCCGACCGTCACGGCGCTCGAGGAGCCGAGGCCGGTGCCGCGCGACGGGACGTCCGCGAGCGTCGCGATGTCGACGCCGCGCGGGATGCCCGTTCGGCGCATCGCCTCGCGCACGAGCTCGTGCGAGACGGCGTTGACGTCCTCGACGATCTCGGTCTGCGAGTAGCTCACACGCACGTCGCCCTCGAAGCGCGGGGCGACCACGACGTGGATGTACTTGTCGACGGCTGTCGAGACGACCGCGCCGCCGTGCTCGTCGCAGAAGCCCGGCAGGTCCGTGCCGCCCCCCACGAAGCTCACCCGCAGCGGGGTGCGCGAGATGATCACCGGGCCGACGCGATCGCCCGGCGGGCGCCCGCCAGGGCGTCCGGGGTGCCGATGTCGACGACCGGTGCGGCCAGCCGGTGGACCACCACCACGTGACTCGCGGCGAGCCAGGCGGGGAAGACGTCGAAGCCGAAGTCGAGCGGGACGTCGGCCGGCAGCGCGGCGACCGCGGCCGGGTCGAGCACGTAGAGCCCGGCGTTGACGAGCCCGGGACCGCCGCCGGGCGGCTTCTCGCGGAAGCCGGTCACCCGCCCGTCCTCGTCGACGTCGACGACGCCTTTGTCCTCCGTCCGTTCCGCCGCGTACACGGCGAGCGTCGCCGTCGCGTGGGCGCCGACGTGGGTGTCGAGGAGCGGTCGGAGGGGCTCGTCGACGAGCACGTCGCCGTAGAGCACGACGAACGGGCCGTCGTCGAACAGGTGCACGGCGTGCCGGACGCCGCCCGCCGTGCCGAGCAGCGCAGGCTCCTCCACGACGACGAGCTCGAGCGGCCCGGCGTAGGCGGCCGCGAAGGCGTGGACCTGATCGGCCAGGTGGTGGGCGTTGACCACGACGCGTGTGGCACCCTGCCCCTCCAGGGAGCGCAGGTGCCGCGCGAGCAGCGGCTCGCCCGCCACGTCGACGAGGGCCTTCGGCACCTGCAGACCGAGCGGACCGAGGCGCGTGCCCCGACCGGCTGCCAGAATCATCACCCGCATCCGCGACAGTCTGGCCCCGTTCGGGCCGGGCTGCAAAGCGAGAACTCACCGGGGGGACGCGTGGCTCGACGAACGGCGATCGTGACCGGCGGTGCGGGCTTCATCGGCTCGCACCTGGTGGACGCCCTGCTCGACGAGGGCCGCGAGGTGGTCGTGATCGACGACCTGACGAGCGGCGACGCCCGTCGCCTCCCCACCGAGGCGAGGTTCGAGCAGGTCGACATCACCGATCGCGCGGCGCTCGACCGCGTCGTCGACGAGGCGCGTCCCGACGCCGTCTTCCACCTCGGCGCCCAGTCCAGCGTGACCGTCTCCGTGACCGACCCGCAGCGCGACTGTGCCGTCAACGTGGGCGGGACGCTGAACGTCCTCGAGGCGGCCGGCCGTCACGGCGCGCCGGTCGTGTTCACGTCGACCGGCGGTGCGCTGTACGGCAACGCGGCGCCGATCCCGACCCGGGAGGACCGGATCCCCGCGCCGGTCTCGCCCTACGGCGCGTCCAAGTGGGCCGGGGAGGCCTACATCCGGACCTGGGCCGAGGCGGGCGGTCTGCCGCACGCCGTCTGCCGGCTCGGCAACGTCTACGGCCCGCGCCAGAGCCCCCACGGGGAGGCCGGCGTCGTGGCGATCTTCACGTACAAGCTCGAGTCGGGCCAGGCACCGCAGCTCTACGGGCACGGCAGGCCGACCCGCGACTACGTCCACGTCTCGGACGTCGTCGCGGCGCTGCTGCTGGCCTCCGGGCGGGCGGGCGTCTTCAACGTGGCCACGGGCGTCGAGACGCCCGTCAGCCGCATCTTCGAGCTCCTGCGCGAGGCGTCCGGGCGGCAGGTCGAGCCGGTGCCGGCACCGCTGCGCGTCGGGGAGCTCGAGCGCTCCTGCCTCGACCCGTCACGGGCCCGCGACGAGCTCGGCTGGACGGCGCGGATCCCGCTCGAGGACGGCGTCCGGTCGACGTACAGGGCGCTCGTGTCGGAGTTCGCCACCGCGGCCGGCGACGGGTGACGGCCGGCACGCTCGAGCGCGGCCTGCGCCTGGCGCGTCTGGCCGCGGGCGTCATCCGGCCGTCGGCCCAGGCGCGACGGGTCGCTCCCTGGTTCGCGATCGACGGGGATCGCACGCTGCGACTCGAGTACGACCTCGGACCGTCGTCGACGGTGCTCGACGTCGGCGGCTACGAGGGGCAGTGGGCCTCGGACATCTTCGGTCGGTACGCCTGCACGGTGCACGTCTTCGAGCCGGTCCCGGCCTTCGCCGACCGCATCGCCGCACGGTTCGCCGCCAACCCGCGGGTCGTCCCCCATCCCTACGGGCTCGCCGGGTCCAGCCGCGACGCATACATCGCGCTGCACGCGGACGGCTCCTCCGTCATCGACCGGGGTGACCGCGAGCAGGTGCCGATCCGCCTCGTCGGGGTCGACGAGGCCTTCGCCGCGCTCGAGCTCGGCGAGGTGGACCTGATGAAGGTCAACATCGAGGGCCTCGAGTACGAGCTCGTCGAGCGTCTGCTGGAGACGGGCTTCCTGGCCCGCGTCCGCGACCTGCAGGTCCAGTTCCACGATTTCGTGCCCGACGCGGAGCAGCGGATGCGCGCGCTGCGCCGCCGCCTGGCCGCGACGCACACGCTGACGTACGACTTCCCGTTCGTGTGGGAGAACTGGCGCCGACGGTGACCGCTGCGCCCGGGCCCGGCGCGGCCCCCGAAGGCGGACCGCGGCGGGGCGGATGCTACGCTCCGACGCCGTGATGGCGCTCTCGCAGCGGAGCACCGACGGCGCGATCCTGGTCACCGGCGGTCGCGGCTTCGTCGGTTCGAACCTCGTCCGACACCTCCGGGAGCGCGGCTTCGAGGTGCTCGGTCCGACCCGCGCCGAGCTCGACCTCAGGGATCGCGCCGCGGTCGCCTCGTACCTCGACGCGCACGAGGTGCGGACGGTCGTCCACGCCGCCGGGCGCGTCGGCGGCATCGCGGCGAACGTCGCCGACCCCGTCGGGTTCTTCGTGGAGAACACGGAGATCGGCACGAGCCTCGTGCGGGCCGCGGACGACGTGGGCGTCGAGCGGCTGTTGAACCTCTCCTCGTCCTGCGTCTACCCCCGCGGGAGGGAGCTGCTCGCCGAGGACGACATGATGACCGGGCCGCTCGAGCCGACGAACGAGGGCTACGCCCTGGCCAAGATCGCCGTCGGACGCCTGTGCGACTGGATCTCCGCCGACCGGGCCGACCGCCTCTACCGCACGATCCTGCCGTGCAACCTCTACGGGCCGC
>CADCWC010000316.1 GCA_902806305.1 uncultured Thermoleophilia bacterium
GGGGCCGCGGGAGGTGGCGCGCGGCGTGCTGCGCATCGCCGCGGCCAACATGGCGGGCGCGATCCGGGGCATCACGATCGAGCAGGGACGCGACCCGCGCGACGACGCGCTCGTCGCCTTCGGCGGCGCCGGGCCCCTGTTCGCGACGCTGCTCGCCGACGAGCTCGGGATCGCGACGATCGTCGTGCCGCCCTACGCGGGAAACTTCTCGGCCTGGGGCCTGCTCGGAGCCGACCTGGCCCAGGCGGCGTCGCGGACGCGGCTCGTGCGGCTCCGCGCGGGCGCCGTGGAGGAGATCGACCGGTTGGGCGCCGAGCTCCACGCCGAGCTCGACCGGCGCTCGACCGCGGGCCCCGGACGGCGACGGGAGGTGCACCTCGACCTGCGCTACGTCGGGCAGGAGCACTCCCTGACCGTCGAGGCGCCCACGGCCGACGGCCGGGTGACGGCGGACGCCGACGAGCTCGCCCGGATCTTCGCCGACGCCTACGAGCGGACCTTCGCGATCCGGATGGACGAGGAGATCGAGGTCGTCGCCGTGCGGGCCGTCACGGTGGAGCCGCTGCCGCGCCGCGCCGCCGTCGCGCCCGGCGCGACGCGAGCGGGCGACGACGGAGCGGCCGAGGCCTGGTCGTTCGCGGCCGGCGACGACCGCCAGTTCGCCGTGGTGGACCGCGACACGATCGCGACGGGCGCGTCCCGCCGCGGGCCCGCCGTCCTCCGCGAGGCGACCGCGACCACGTACCTGGACGAGGGCTGGACGGCCGTCGCGCACCCGAGCGGGGCCCTGATCGTGGAGCGGGAGGACGCGTGATCCACGAGCCGATCGTCTTCCGCGGCGGGAGCGGCGCCTCGACCGGGGTGGTCGACGCCGACCCGGTCACGACGGAGATCGTCCGTCAGGGGCTGAACGCCGCCGCCGACCAGATGAAGCGCGCGCTCGTCCGCACGGCCTTCTCGCCCGTCATCTACGAGGTCCTCGACTTCGCGGCCGCGATCTACGACCGCGACGTCTGCCTGCTCGCCCAGGCGCCGAGCCTCCCGACGTTCATGGGCACGATGAGCTTCTGCGTCGGCGCCTGCGTCGAGGCGGCAGGTGGCGAGGAGGTGCTCGAGCCGGGCGACATCCTGCTCTACAACGTCCCCTACGGCACCGGCTCGCACCCGCAGGACGCCGCGATGGTGATGCCGGTGTTCCTCGACGCCGAGCTGGTCGGCTACACCGCCATCAAGGCCCACTGGCTCGACATCGGCGGCAAGGATCCCTACTCCACCGACACGGTCGACGTGTTCCAGGAGGGGACCATCTTCCCCGGCGTGAAGCTCTACCGCCGCGGCGAGCTCGTCTCGGACATCTTCCGCATGGCCACGGCCAACTCGCGCGTGCCGAAGATGGTGGCGGGCGACATCAACGCCACGGTGGTCGGGGTGCGGACGGGCGCAGACGCGCTGCTCCAGCTGATCGGCAGGCACGGCCTCGAGGCGTTCCGTCGCTCCGTCGAGCGCATGTACGACCACGGCGAGGCCGTCGTGCGGAGCTGGTTCACGCAGATCCCGGACGGGCGCTACGTGGGACGGGGCGAGATGGACTCGAACGGCGTCGACGACCGTCCGGTGCCGTTCGAGGTGGTCGTCGACGTGGAGGGCTCGACCGTCCGCATCGACTACTCGGCCGCGCCGCCCCAGCAGGCGGGGCCGATCAACTGCCCGCAGCCCTCGACGGTCAGCGCGAGCCGCGTGGCGATCGCGTTCCTCGCGGGTGGCGGCGAGTCGCCGAACGAGGGCCACTTCCGCGCCGTCGAGGTCGTCACCCGGCCCGGCACGCTCTTCCACCCCCTCCACCCCGCGCCGTGCTTCCTCTACGGCTGGGCCGGCGACCAGGCGATGGAGGCCGTCTACCAGGCGATCGGCCAGGCGCTGCCCACGACCGTGCCCGCGTGCTCGGGCGGCGACATCTGCGCCCTCGTCTTCTGGGGCGAGCGCACCGCGTCCGGCGAGGCCTGGACGGACGGCTCGCCCTTCCCCGTCGGGCAGGGCGGCGACGCGCGCGGCGACGGCGCGTCGTCGCTGATGCACCACTCGGAGTCCGCGACGCGGGTCGCGCCCGCCGAGGTCTGGGAGGCCCGGAACCCGTGGCTGTTCGAGCGCTTCGAGCTCGCCCCCGACTCGGGCGGCGACGGCCGCCACCGTGGCGGGCTCGGGCTCGACGTCTCGGTCACGATGCGCGAGGACGCTTGGCTGACGTCGACGGTCGAGCGCACGAAGAACGCCCCCTGGGGCCTCGCGGGCGGCCGGGAGGCGCGCCCGAACTCCGTCGAGGCGGTGCACCCGGACGGCACGGTCGAGCGCTTCGGCAAGGTGACGCGGCTGCTGCTCCCGGCGGGCTCCACGGTGCACCTCCACACGGGTGGCGGCGGCGGCTTCGGGGAGCCCGGGGAGCGGGACGCCCGCGCCGTGCACGAGGACGTGGTCGACGGCTACGTCAGCGAGGAGCACGCGCGCCGGTCCTACCCGCACGCGTTCGACACGCGCCCCGACGCGGACGGCGGCGCATGATCGAGCCGGTCCGCCGCATCGACGCCGAAGTCGTGCCCTTCCTGGCGCGCGGCTGCGCGATCCTCGGGACGGGCGGCGGCGGTGAGGTCTACACCGGGTCGCTGATGTCGCTGCAGGCGCTGGAGGAGTTCGGCCCGATCGACGTGGTGACGCTCGACGACCTGCCCGACGACGGCCTGCTGATGCCGATCGGCATGATGGGCGCGCCGACCGTCGGGATCGAGAAGATCCCGAGCGGTCGGGAAGGCGTCGTCCTGCGCGACCACGTCGAGCGGCTGACCGGACGCCGCGTCGTGGCCGCCATGCCGTCGGAGATCGGCGGCTCGAACGGCCTGCTCCCCGTGGCCTGGGCGGCGCAGCTCGGGCTGCCGCTCGTGGACGCCGACTCCATGGGCCGGGCGTTCCCTGAGCTGCAGCAGGTCTCCCAGCACGTGGTCGGCCGCCGGCCGGACCTGATCGTGCTGACCGACGTCCACGGCAACCTCGTCACACTCGGGGCGACCTCCGGCGAGTGGGCCGAGCGGGTCGGCCGGGCCGTGACCGTGGCGTTCGGCGGGAGCTCCGCCATGGCCGACTTCATCATGCCGGTCGGCGAGGCGCGCGGCGCGGTGATCGAGGGCTCGATCAGCCGCGCGGTGGCGATCGGCCGGGCGGTCTCCGACTCCGCGGACCCGCTGGGCGCGCTCGTCGAGGCGGTCGGGGCGGTCCGGCTGATCGAGGGCCGCGTGGTCGACGTCGAGCGCCGCACCACCGGCGGCTTCGCCCGCGGCACCGTCGTCGTCGACGGGACCGGCGAGGACCGCGGGCGGGCGCTGCGCATCGAGATCCAGAACGAGAACCTGGTGGCCTTCGACGACGGCGCGGTGCGGGCGTGCGTGCCCGACCTGATCACGGTCGTGGACGCCGTCACGGCCGACGCGATCGCGACCGAGATGCTTCGCTACGGCCAGCGGGTGGCGGTCGTCGCCTTCCCGTGCGACCCGCTCTGGCGGACGGCGCGCGGGATCGAGACGGCCGGTCCGCGGGCCTTCGGCTACGACTTCGACTACGTGCCGATCGAGGTGGCCGGTGCCCGCGCCTGACCTCCGCATCGGCATCGACGTGGGCGGGACGAACACGGACGCCGTCGTCCTCGACGGCGCGGCGCGCGTCGTCGCGCAGGCGAAGACGCCGACCACGCCCGACGTCACCACCGGCATCCGCGCCGCCCTCGCGCTCGTCCTCGAGGCCCCGGCCGTCGACCGCTCCCGCGTGACGCACGTCATGCTCGGCACCACCCACGCCACGAACGCCCTGCTCGAGCGCCGGCGTTTGGGCCGCGTGGCCGTGCTGCGCATCGGGGCGCCCGCGACGCGCGCCATCCGCCCGCTGTTCAGCTGGCCGGAGGACCTGCGCCGCACCGTGTCTGCCGGCGAGGCCGTCGTCGGCGGCGGCGTCGACTTCGACGGCCGCGAGATCGCGCCGCTCGACCGCGACGCGGCCGCCCGCTTCCTGGGCTCGACGGGCGCCGAGGCCGACGCCGTCGCGATCACGGCCGTCTTCTCGCCGGTCGCCCACGAGCACGAGCTCCGGGCCCGGGAGCTCGCGCACGAGCTGCTCGGGCCCGAGAAGGTCGTCTCCCTCGGCCACGAGGTCGGCTCGCTCGGACTCATCGAGCGCGAGAACGCGAACGTCCTGAACGCGGCGCTGACCGACGTCGCGCACGGCGTGGGCGAGGCGCTGACGGAGGCCCTCCGCGAGCACCGGCTGGAGGCCGTGGTCTTCTTCGCCCAGAACGACGGCACGCTGATGGGCCTCGACTACGCGATGCGCTACCCCGTGCTGACGATCGGCTCCGGGCCCGCCAACTCCCTCCGCGGCGCCGCGTACCTGACCGGGTGCGACGACGCGATCGTCGTCGACGTCGGCGGCACCTCGACGGACATCGGCGTCCTGGTCGGCGGCTTCCCCCGCGAGTCGTCGACGGCCGTCGAGATCGGCGGCATCCGGACGAACTTCCGGATGCCCGACGTCCTCTCGATCGCCGTCGGCGGCGGCACCATCCTGACCGAGGACGCAGGCGGCGTCCGGGTCGGGCCGCGCAGCGTCGGCTATGAGCTCGAGCGCCGCGCGCTCGTCTTCGGCGGCGCCACGACGACGCTCACGGACGCCGCCGTGGCCAGAGGGCGGGCCCGGATCGGCCACCACGCGCCGCCCGACGCCCTCGCCGCGCTCTTCGAGGCGGCGCTCGGCCACACGGACGAGGCGCTCGCCGACGGGGTCGACCGGATGAAGACGGGTCGCGCCGAACGGCCGCTGATCGCCGTCGGCGGCGGCTCGGTCGTCGTGCCGGACCGCGTGCCGGGGACCTCGGAGGTCCTGCGACCCGAGAACCACGACGTGGCGAACGCGATCGGGGCGGGCATCGCGCTCGCGGGCGGACGCTGGGAGGGCGTCATCCACCTCGACGGGAACCGGCGCGCCGGACTGGACGCTGCACGTAAGAAGGCCTGCACGCGTGCGGTCGAGGCGGGAGCGGACCCGTCGAAGGTCGCCGTCGTCGAGCTCGACGAGGTTCCGCTCGCCTACCTGAACCAGCCCGCCGCACGCGTGAGCGTGAAGGCGGCAGGCCCGCTCGGATGGATCTAGCGCTTGTTCGAAGAGGAGACAGCATGAGGAGATACCAGGGCATCGCCGTCGCGCTCCTGGCCGCGCTCGCCGCGGCCGGGTGCGGCGAGACGAAGCAGCCGGCCGGTGCACCGCCAGGCTCCACCGGCGCGGACGGCGCCGCGGCCGCGACCTCGGCGGCGTCGGCGTCGGGCGAGGCGGCGCCGTCGGGCAACGCCCCGACGGACGCGACCTTCACCTACGCCAACGGCAACAACATCGTCACGGACTTCGACCCGGCCACCTCGTACTCGAATGAGGTGATCGCGCTCAACAACGTCTACGAGCAGCTCACCCGCTACGACGCCGAGACGAAGACGGTGAAGCCGCTCCTGGCCGACTCCTGGACGTCGACGGCCGACGGCAAGAGCTGGACGTTCCGGCTCCACCCGGGCGTCACCTTCCACACCGGCAAGCCCGTCACGGCCGCCGCCGCCAAGGCGGCGATCGAGCGGACCATCAAGCTCAAGGGCGGCGCGGCGTACATCTGGGACGCCGTCGAGACGATCCAGGCCCCGGACGACGCGACGCTGACCTTCAAGCTGAAGTACGCGGCCCCGATCGACCTGATTTCGTCGTCGACCTACGCGGCGTTCATCTACGACACGACGGCCGCGGGCGACGGTGACCTCAAGAAGTGGTTCGGGCAGGCGAAGGACGCCGGCACGGGCCCGTACGTGGTCGGGGCGTGGAAGAAGGGCGACCAGAACGAGCTGCGACTGGAGCAGTTCCCCGACTACTGGCGGGGCTGGGAGGGCGCGCACTACAAGCACGTGCTGTTCCAGTACGTGCCCGAGGAGACGACCCGGCGGCAGCTGCTCGACTCGGGTCAGGCCTCGATGGCGGACCGGCTGTCGCCGCAGCTCTTCGCCGAGGCCAAGGATCAGGGGCGACTGGCCACGGCCGAGCGGCCGTCGTTCCAGAACCTGATCGCGTTCCTCAACACCTCGCACGGGCCGCTGAAGGACGTGCGGGTCCGCCAGGCGGTCTCGAAGGCCATCGACTACGAGGGCATCGTCGCGGTGCTCAAGGGCTCGGCCGTGCCGGCCTCGGGGCTGATCCCCGAGGGCCTGCTCGGCTACAAGGAGGGTCTGGCGCAGGCGAAGGACCTCGACGCCGCGAAGACGCTGATGGGGCAGGCCGGCTACGGCGAGGGCAAGCGCGCCAAGCTGCTCCTGACGATCTCGAACGGCGATGCGGACCAGCGGGTCGTCGCCACGCTGCTGAAGTCGAACCTGGCGGAGATCGGGATCGACGTCACGGTGCAGCCGCTCGAGTGGCAGACCCAGTGGGACAAGGCCAAGTCGACCGACCCGACCAAGCGGCAGGACATCTTCGTGATGTACTGGTGGCCGGACTACGCCGACCCGTTCTCCTGGTTCGTGAACCTGTTCAAGTCGGCCGATCCGCCGTTCTTCAACGTCTCCTACCTCGTCGACCCGGCGATCGACAAGCAGATCGACGCGCTGCCGTCGCTCACGGCGACCGATCGGGAGGCGGCCCAGGCGTCGTACGAGGCGATCCAGACGCGGCTCCTGGAGCAGGCGGTGGCCGTGCCGCTCTACGTCGTCAACTACCAGCGCGTGCTGCAGAAGAACGTGAGCGGCTACGTCGACAACCCGGCCTACGCGAACGTGGCCTTCGTCTACGACCTCACGCCGACGGGGTGACGTGAGGCGCGTCCTCGTCCGCAGGCTCGGCCAGGCGCTGATCGTCCTGGTCGGCGTCGTGATCGTGACCTTCGGGGTCGCCCGGCTCGTGCCGGGCGACCCCGCCATCACGTACGCCGGGCCGCGGGCGAGCCAGGAGGAGCTCGACCGCGTCCGGGTCGAGCTCGGCCTCGACCGTCCGTGGCCCGAACAGCTCGTCGACTACGCGGGCGGCGTGGCCACCGGCGACTGGGGCACCTCCCTCCACACGCGCCGTCCGGTGCTCGACGACCTGTCGACCGCCGTCCCGGCCTCGCTCGAGCTCGTGCTCGTGGCGCTCGTGGTGGCGGCCCTGGTCGGCGTGCCGCTCGGGATCCTGGCCGCCCGTCGACGCGGGCGCCTCGTCGACGGCACGATCCGGCTGCTCTCCACGCTCGCCGTGTCGATGCCGGTCTTCTGGCTCGGCCTCATCCTCCAGAACGTCTTCTTCGCGCGGCTCGGCTGGCTGCCGGTCGCGGGCGAGTACGACCCGCAGCTCGACTACACGAGCCCGCTGACCGTGTGGACACGGATGACGGTCGTCGACGCGCTGATCGGCGGCAACTGGCCGGTGCTCTCGAGCGCGCTCGCCCACCTGGCGCTGCCCGCCGCCGCCGTGGCGGCCTACCCGACCGGCGCGATCGCGCAGATGACCCGCGCCTCGCTGCTCGAGACGGTCGGCGAGGACCACGTGCGCATGGCGCGCGCGCTCGGCTTCGGGGAGCGGGCGATCTACGGCCGGCTCGCGCTGCGGCCCGCCCTGAACCCCGTGATCGCGCTCGTCGCGCTGGTCTTCGCCTACTCGCTGGCCAACACGTTCCTCGTCGAGGCGATCTTCAACTGGCCGGGCCTCGGCAGCTACGCGGCCGCGTCGATCACGACGCTCGACACGCCCGCGATCCTGGGGGTGACGCTGTTCGTCGCCGTCGCCTACGTCCTCGCGAACCTGCTCGTCGACCTCGTCCAGGCGGCGATCGACCCGCGCGTCCGGCGGGCGCTCTGATGGCGGCCGCCGTCCCGGCCCAGACCGAGCAGGTGCCGACCGCGGGGCGCCTCCGCGCGCTGACCGGCGACCGCCTGGCACTGCTCGGGGCGGCGATCGTCCTCGTCGTCCTCGTCTGCGCTCTCCTCGCCCCCGTCCTCGCACCCTCCCCCGAGGACGCCGGCGGCGCCACCGATCCGGTCAACGCCCTGCTGGCGCCGAGCGGCGACCACCTGCTCGGCACGGACCAGGTCGGCCGCGACATCCTCTCCCGTCTCCTCTACGGCGCCCGGACGTCGCTCCGCATCGCGGTCGAGGTGATCGGCCTGGCCATCCTCATCGGGCTGCCGCTCGGCATGGTGGCGGGCTACGTGGGCGGTCTGCTCGACGACGTGCTGATGCGGGTGACCGACGTCTTCCTGGCCTTCCCGGCGCTGCTCCTGGCCCTGGCGCTGGCCGCCGTGCTGACGCCGTCCGTCGGGAACGCGGCGATCGCCATCGCGGTCACCTGGTGGCCGTGGTACGCGCGGCTGATCCGCGCCCAGGCGGCCACGGTGGCCTCGAGCGGGTACGTGGCGTCGGCCCGCGCGCTCGGCGTCTCGCACGCCCGGATCCTGCTGCGCCACGTGCTCCCGAACTCGGCCGCACCCGTGATCGTGCAGGCGTCGGTCGACTTCGGCGGCGTCATCCTGACCGCCGCGGCCCTCTCCTACCTCGGGCTCGGCGCCCAGGATCCGACGCCCGAGTGGGGCCTCATGGTCAGCCAGGGCCAGTCCCTGTTCACGACCCAGTGGTGGGTGGTCACGTTCCCCGGGCTCGCCATCCTGCTGACTGCGCTCGGGTTCAACCTCCTCGGCGACGGCCTCCGCAGCATCCTCGACCCGAGGCAGGTGACGCGTGATCGCCATCCGTGACCTCGAGGTGCGGTTCGGCGGGCGGCGCGTGGCGAGCGTCGCCGAGCTCGACGTCGCGCGGGGGGAGATCGTCGGGCTGGTCGGCGAGAGCGGCTCGGGGAAGTCGATGACCGCCCTCGCCATCCTCGGGCTCGCCCAGATCGCGGGCGCTCGGGTGACCGGCAGCGTCCAGCTGGAGGGAATGGAGCTTGTCGGCCTCTCCGAGCGGCGCCTGCGGGCCGTCCGCGGCCGCCGCATCGCGATGATCATGCAGAGCCCGCGCGCGTCGCTCAACCCGACGCTCCGTCTGCGGACCACGTTCGAGCGCACGCTGCGGCTGCACGGCGTCCCCAAGCGCGAGATCGCCGAGCGGGCGGCGGCGGCGCTGCGGGAGGTGCTGCTCGACCCGCCGCTCCTGAACCGCTACCCGCACGAGGTCTCGGGCGGGCAGGCGCAGCGCTTCGTGATCGCCCTGGTCCTCGCGCTGCGGGCCGACGTGGTCATCGCCGACGAGCCGACGAGCGCCCTCGACGTCACCGTCCAGGCCGAGGTGGTCGACCTCCTCCGCCGGCTGCGGGACGACCACGGCGCCGCCCAGCTCTTCATCTCCCACGACCTGGCCGTGATCGGGCAGCTCGCCGACCGGATCGTCGTGATGCGGGGCGGCGAGGTCGTCGAGTCCGGCCCGGCGCACGCCGTGCTGGCCGCGCCGTCGGTGCCCTACACGCAGGAGCTCGTGGCCGCGGTGCCGCGGATCGGCGTCCCGGCGTGAGCGAGGCCGCCGCGGCCGGGGGCGCGGCCCGTCCCGAGGGCGGGGCGCTGCTCGAGGTCCGCGACCTGTCCGTCGACTACGGCCCGAACCGCGCGGTGCACCACGTCGATCTCGACGTGCCGGCGGGGCCCTACGGCGTCGGGCTGATCGGCGAGTCGGGTTCGGGCAAGACCACGATCGCGCGGGCCGTCCTGCGCCTCCAGCCGGTCGCCGGCGGGACCGTCCGGTTCGACGGCCAGGACGTCGGCGCCCTGCGCGGCGCCGCGCTCCGGGCCTACCGCCGGAGCCTGCAGATCGTGTTCCAGGACGGCGACGCCGCCCTCGACCCGCGGCTGCGCGCCGGCGCCTCCGTGGGCGAGGCCCTGCGCGCGCACGGGCTCGCGAGCCGGGCCGAACGCCCCGCGCGGGCTCGCGCGCTGCTCGAGCAGGTCGGCCTCGACCCGGACCTGGCCGACCGCTTCCCGCACCAGCTCTCGGGCGGCCAGCGGCAGCGCGTGGTGATCGCCCGGGCGCTCGCGGTCGACCCGCTACTCGTCGTCCTCGACGAGCCGACGAGCGCGCTCGACGTGACGGTGCAGGCCCGCATCCTGGAGCTGATCCGCCGGCTCCGCGACGAGCGCGGCCTGGCCTACCTGTTGATCTCGCACAACCTGGCCGTGGTCGAGCGGCTCTGCGAGGACGCGATCGTGCTCTACGCCGGACGCGTCGTCGAGCGGGGCCCGACGCACCGCGTCCTGGCCGCGCCGGCGCACCCGTACACCCAGGCGCTGCGCCTCTCGGTGCCCGAGCTCGGGCGCCCGGCGCCGGCGCGCACGACGGTGCCGACCGCGGGCGTGTCGAGCGGCCGTGGGTGTCCCTTCGCGCCGCGCTGTCCGTTGGCGCTCGACCGCTGCAGGGTCGAGATGCCGCCGCTCGTCGAGATCGGCGGTGGACAGGCGGTCGCGTGCCACCGTCCGGACGACGCGGCCGCCCTGTGGCGTACCCGGACCGCCGCCGACGCGTCGCCCGCCGTGCCCGCGCACCGCTGAGGACCGGGGAGGGCACGCGCGCCCGAACGGCGCGAAGCCTGCGAGTCTCCGCACGCCGTGCGGATCACGCCGCGGCCGACACGGAGGGAGCGGGGCAGTGCGAGCAGTCGTCTTCAGCGGGGCGGGCGGGCCCGAGGTCATGCGGGTCGAGGAGCGGCCGGATCCCACCCCGACGGCGCACGAGGTGCTCGTCGCCGCCACGCACGCGGGCCTGAACCCCGCCGACCTGGCCCAGCGCGCGGGCCGCTATCCCGCCCCGCCGGGCGCGCCGGCCGACATCCCGGGGCTCGAGGTCTGCGGGACCGTCGTCGCGGTCGGAGCGGGCGTCCTGCGCTGGCGCGAGGGCGACCGCGTGTTCGGCATCGTCGGCGGCGGCGGCCTGGCCGACCGCGTCGCGGTGCACGAGCGCCACCTCGCCGCCGTCCCCGAGGACCTCGACGACGTGGCGGCGAGCGGCGTCGCGGAGGCCTTCATCACGGCGCACGACGCGGTGTTCACGCAGGCCGGCCTCGGGCTCGGGGAGCGGCTGCTCGTCCACGGCGCCAACGGCGGCGTCGGTCTCGCCGCCGTGCAGCTCGGCCTCGCGGCCGGGGCTCGGGTCCTGGCCGGGGTGCGCGACGAGGGGGCCGCCGACCGGCTGCGCGCGCTCGGGGCCGAGCCGGTGGGACCGGCGACGGTCGTCGAGCGCGCCGCGGCACTCGGCGGCGTCGACGTGGTCCTCGAGCTCGTCGGGGCGCCGAACCTGCCGGTCGACCTCCAGGTCCTGGCCACGAAGGGCCGGATCATGATCGTCGGGACCGGCGCCGGTGCGGACGCCGACCTTCCGCTCGGCGTGCTCATGGGCAAGCGGGCCTGGATGGCCGGCACGGTCCTCCGGGCTCGGCCGCTCGAGGAGAAGGCAGCGGCGGTCCAGGCCTTCGCGCGCGCGGTGCTGCCGCTGCTCGCCTCGGGCCGGGTGCGGCCGGTCGTCGACCGCGTGTTCCCCGTCGAGGAGGCGGCGGCGGCCTTCGACCACCTCGCGGCGCCCGGGAAGTTCGGCAAGGTCGTGCTCGCGTTCGGCGGCTGACGGATTCGAGTCTGCTTCGCGGTCCGAGGTGGACGAACGGGTGCCGGACGCCCATGATCCCCGGAGCGACCGTGATCGACGTCGACGTCCACAACCACCCCGCGTCCGTCGAGGACCTCGTGCCGTACCTCGACGACCACTGGCGCGAGTACCTGGCGAAGACGGCGTTCGCGGGCCCGCCCGACTCGGCGTACCCGCCCGCGGCCCCCAACACGGGCGCAGCACCCGCCGAGGTGCTCGGGGACCGGACGCGCCTCGAGGAGGCCGCGCTCGGCTCGGGCGACGCCGAGCGGGCCGTGCTCAGCTGCACCTACGCCGTCGAGAGCATCCACAACCCCTACGCGGCGCAGGCGATGGCCGCCGCCGCGAACGACTGGCAGGCCCGGGAGTGGCTCGCGGGTGACGGCGGCGGCCGGCTCGGCGCCTCGATCGTCGTGGCGAGCCAGGATCCCGACCTGGCGGCGGAGGAGATCGACCGGGTGGCGGGGACGCCGGGCTTCGTGCAGGTGCTGCTGCCGCTGCGCTCGGCCGTCCCGTACGGGAACCGGCGGTTCCGTCCGATCTTCGCGGCGGCGGCGCGCCACGGCCTCGTGGTGGCCCTGCACTACGGCGGCTCGCCGGGCAACCCGCCGACGGCGAGCGGCTGGCCGTCGTACTACGCCGAGCAGTACGCGGGCATGGCGGCCATCGCCCAGACGCAGCTCACGAGCCTGATCGCCGAGGGCCTGTTCGACCTCCTCCCCACGCTCCGGGTGACGGTCGCCGAGGCAGGGTTCTGCTGGGTGCCGCAGTGGCTGTGGCGGGCCGACAAGGACTGGCAGATGCTGGGGCGCGAGATCCCGTGGGTGCGCTCGCCGCCGCATGAGTACGTGCGACGCCACGTGCGCTTCTCCCTCCGCCCGATCGACGGCCCCACCGACCCGCAGGCGCTCGCGCGGGTCGTCGAGGAGACGGAGCCGATCCACCTCGGCTCGCTCCTCATGTACGCGTCCGACTTCCCCCACGCCCACGGCGACGACGAGGACCTGCGCTTCCTCGACCTCGTCTCCCCGGCCACCCGCGACCGGATCCTGCACGACACCGCCGCGGCGTGGTACCCCTTCAGCGAGAGGTCCTGATGGCCGTCGTCCCCGAACCGGTCCGCGGTCGAGCGCGGACGCGCAGCCCGATCGTCGACGCGGACATCCACGTCACGCTCGCCGCGCCCGACGCCCTGGACCCGTACCTCCCCGCGCGTTGGGTCGAGCACCGGAAGCGCTACGGCCCCCGCTACCACTACGGGTCCGACTACCCCCGGTTCCACCCGTACGCGGCGCGCACCGACGCCTGGCCGCCGTCGGGGGTGCCGCCCGGCGCGGATCTGCCGTTCCTGCGGGAGCAGCTGCTCGACGCCTGGGACGTCGAGTTCGGCGTCCTCAATCCGCTCCACGGCGGCGGCGGGCAGCAGCTCTCGCTCGACTTCGGCGCGGCACTGGCGCGGGCCGAGAACGACTGGCAGATCGCCGAGTGGGCCGAGCCCGAGCCGCGCCTCCGCGCCTCGATCATCGTGCCGTGGGAGGACCCGGACGCCTCCGTGGCCGAGATCCGGCGCGTCGGCGACGACCCGCGCTTCGTGCAGGTCATGTTCCTGGCCCGGGCGATCGAGCCGCTCGGTCGGCGACGGTACTGGCCGATCTACCGCGCGGCAGCCGAGCGCGGGCTCCCCATTGCCATCCACCTCGGCGGCTGGGGCGGCGGCCCGCTGACCGGCGCCGGCTTCCCGTCGTTCTACATCGAGGAACGGACGGGGATGATCACGGGCTTCCAGGACCAGGTCACGAGCCTCGTCCTCGAGGGGGTGTTCGAGGAGATCCCCGACCTGCGCGTGGTGCTCGTCGAGGGCGGCTGGGGCTGGCTCCTGCCGCTGCTCTGGCGCCTCGACCGCACGTGGCGGCTGATGCGCGACGAGCTGCCGCACGTCCGTCGGCCACCGTCCGAGTACATCCGCGAACACGTCTACGTGACCACGCAGCCCGTCGAGGAGCCGCCGCGGGCCGAGCAGCTCGGCGAGTTCCTGACGGCGATCGACATGCCGGGGCGCTTCGTCTTCGCCACCGACTACCCGCACTGGGACTTCGACGCCCCGGACCGGGTCTTCCCCACCCGCCTGGCGCCCGAGCTCCTGCAGGGCATCATGGGCGACAACGCCCGCGCGCTCTACCGCTGAGCGCCGGTCGGAGCGGCACGGTGGCGTTGCACGTCGTCGGGACGCTCGACGAGCTTCCGCCGGGGACGCGGAAGATCGTCGAGGTCGACGGGCGGTCGATCGGGATCTTCAACGTGGCCGGCGAGTTCCTGGCGATCCGGAACCGCTGCCCGCACCAGGGCGCGCCGCTCTGCCTCGGCGAGCAGTTCGGGGTCCTCGAGTCGGACGAGCCGGGCCGCTACACGCTCCGCCGGCCGGGCGAGATGGTGCGCTGCCCGTGGCACGGCTGGGAGTTCGACCTGCGGACCGGCCAGTCGTGGTTCGATCCCGAGCGCACCCGGGTGCGGCGCTACGACGTCAAGGTCGGCGAGGACGGCCGACAGCCCGGCCCGTACGTGGCGGAGACCTATCCCGTCGCCCACGACCGGACGCACGTGTACGTCGAGCTGTAGACCGGGTCGGGGGTGAGCGCGCGTCGCGCTCAGCGCAGACCGCCGACGATGCTCGCCACGCCCAGCGCCACGAGCAGCAGCGTCGAGGCCCTGGCGTGGATGGCGTCCGGAATCCGCGGGGCGATCCAGATCCCGCCGGCCAGGCCGAGCGGCAGCGCGACCCCGAGGGCCGCGAGCGACGTGAGCGGCGGCAGTTGCAGCGTGTCTGTCACGGCGAGCGGCACGAGGGCGAGCACGGCGAGGCCGACGAACGCCGCCCCGAGCGTGGCGCGCGTCTCGGCCGGACTCGCGCCCCGCCCCCGGAGGTACAGCACCATCGGCGGCCCGTTGATCGTCACCGACGTGGTCAGTGCGCCGGTCAGGAACCCGACCGACGGCGCCACCCGACGCGACACGGACAGCCCCCGGAGCGCCGCCTGCGCCGCCACGGCGCCGAGGACCGCCACGCCGACCGACACCCGCAGCGCCGAGGCCGAGGCCACCCGCAGCACGAACGCTCCGACGAACAGCCCGGGCACCGCCGCGGCGAGCAGCGGACCGAGCTCGGCGCGCAGCACGTCCGCGCGCCCGTGCACCGCCATCACGCCGCTCTGGACAAGCCCGATCAGCACCACGGTGACGACGGCCTGCGGTGGCTCGAGCGTCGCGAACAGGGCGGGGGCGATGACGAGCGCGCCCCCGAACCCCGTCACGGCCTGGAGGAACGCGCCCGCCGCGCCGCAGACGGCGAGCAGGGCGAGGCCCGTCGCGCTCAGCGGGTCAGGGCGGCCGGCGCGGCGGCCACGCTCGGCGACCGCTCCAACGCGGCGCCCACGGCCGGCGCCCCGAGCTGCACGACGAGCCAGATGCGGTCGGGATCGAGGAGCAGCTCCGGCTCCTCCAGCGGGTCGCCGTCGACGACGAGCAGGTCCGCCAGCTTCCCGGGCTCCACGGTTCCGAGCCGATCCTCGAGCCCGAGCGCCCGGGCGCTGCCCGCGGTGGCCGCCACGAGCGCCTCCCGGGCCGTCAGGCCGGCGTCGATCATCCGCAGCAGCTCGAGCGCGTTCCGGCCCTTCCAGTCGAAGCCCATCGCCATGGTCACGCCCGCCTCGCGCGCGGCCCGCACGGTCAGCCGCGCCTGCTCGAGGTTGTGCTCCGCGAGCTCGACGAGGAGCGGCGTCCAGGTCGGCGCCGGGGGCTCCGCCCCGCCGGTGGACGCCGACCCCGGCTGCACCGCCTCGCCGAGTCCGGCCACCCCGTAGAGGCAGGAGAGCGTCGGCACGAGGATGCGGCCGTCGGCCGCGAGCCGCTCGAGCAGGTCCGGCCGCTGCGCGAGGTACATGCCGTGCTCGATCGTGTCGACGCCCTCCTCGACGGCCAGCTCGGTGCCTGCGAGCCCCTCGCAGTGCGCGGCCACGCGGTAGCCCTGCCGGTGGGCCTCCTCGACGAGGACGCGCAGCTCCTCGCGGGTCAGCTGGGCGGGATGCGGGTCCTCGAGCTCCACGGAGCGCGCCCCCGTGGTCATCACCTTGACGAAGTCGGCCCCGTAGCGGATCTGCTCGCGGACGGCGCGGCGCACGTCGTCGGCGCCGTCGGCCTCGCGGTACATGCCCGGGAAGAAGCGGCCGCCCGGGGCGGTCGGCGAGACGATCCGCCCGCACGTGAGAAGCCGTGGCCCGCGGAATGCGCCGTAGCGCATCGCCTGGCGCACCTCGACGATGATGTCGCCGAAGCCGCCCACGTCGCGCACGGTCGTCACGCCCATGCGCAGCACCGCACGCGCCGACGCAGCCACGATGTGGGCGTGCGTGCCGGGGTAGATCGGCTCCACGCCCTCCGCGGGCTGCGGGTGGGGGTACGAGCTCGAGAGGTGGACGTGCGCGTCGATCAGGCCGGGCAGGAGCGTCCGCCCTCCGAGGTCGAGGACCTCGACATCGGCGGACGGCACGTCGCCCGTCCCGGCCACCGCGACGATCCGTCCATCCTCGACGAGGACCGCCGACCCGTCGCGCGGAGCGGCCCCTGTGCCGTCGACGAGGCGGGCGTTCGTCAGCCAACGGCGCCCGGGAGCCGGGGGCGGGTCGGCGAGGAGAGCGGGGAGGCGAGCGGACACGAGCGCGGCCACCATAGCGGCCCGGGGCCGCCCCGTGCGGATTTCGACGGTCGCGTCACCGTGCGGCGTTCGTGCTTGACACGGGGCGGCGACGGGCGGAGTCTCCCGCGCGTGACGACGTCCTCGCCTGCCCCCATGCGCTACGCCGGCCTGCCGGCCGTCGGTCGGGACGTCTCCCGACTCATCCTCGGCACGGGCAGCGTCCGGTCGAACGGCGTCGAGGCGGCCCTCGACCTCCTGGACCGTTGGGTCGCCGTGGGCGGCAACGTCGTCGACTGCGCCCACGAGTACGGGGAGGGCGCGGCGGAGCGGGCCGTCGGACGGTGGCTCGCGGAGCGCGGCGCGCGCGACGACCTGCTCGTCCTCACGAAGGGCGCCCACCCCTACGACGGCCGGCGGCGGGTGCGCCCGGAGGACGTCACCACCGACCTCCACGAGTCGCTGGAGCGCCTCGGCGTCGAGTCGATCGACCTGCTGCTGCTGCACCGCGACGATCGGACGGTGTCCGTCGGACCGCTCCTCGAGACGTTGAACGAGCACCGCGCCGAGGGACGCATCCGGGCGTTCGGGGCCTCGAACTGGTCGACCGACCGGCTCGACGAGGCGTGGTCGTACGCGACGCAGCACGGCCTCGAGCCGTTCTGCTGCAGCAGCTCGCAGCTGAGCCTGGCCGTCCAGAACGAGCCCGCCTACGAGGACACGATCTCCGCCGGCGACCCCCCGTCACGCGCCTGGTACGCCCGCACCCGGCTGCCGTTGCTCGCCTGGTCCTCGCAGGCGGCGGGGTTCTTCACGGACGCCTACCGCCCCGGCGACGGGCCGCCGCTGATCGAGCGTGTCTACGGCGGTGCGGCGAACCTCGAGCGCCGCCGCCGCGCGGCGACGCTCGCCGCCGAGCGCGGGTGGACGACGAACCAGGTCGCCCTGGCCTGGGTGCTCCATCAGCCGTTCCCGACCTACGCCATCGTCGGGCCCCGGACGGTCGAGGAGCTCGACTCGAGCGTCGCGGCGCTCGACATCGTGTTGAGCGATGACGACGTGCTCTGGCTCAACCTCGAGGACGAGCGCTGACGGCGGGTCCCGCCTGACGGGTCGGCCTGGACGTCGCGGCCGGGAGGCCGAGCGGGTCAGGCGTGGACGAGGGCGGCCTCGGGCGAGAGCCAGAAGGGTCGGAAGAGGGCGGGCGTGTTCGACAGCGGGAGGACCTCCGCCGCGATCGCGACGCCCAGCGTCTCCCGCATGAAGCGATGGCGGACCTCGATGCGCCGCCAGACGTCGGGGTGCCGCACGGCGAGCTCCGCGCGGAGCGTCTCGTCGGCCACGACCACCGGGTCCTCGCAGTTCGCCGCCCAGCCCGCCCGGTTGCTCGTCGGGATGATGTCGCACTGGAACGCCATGCCCGACACGACGGGCTCGTCGGATCCGGGCCGAACCGGCGAGTGGACCCACTCGTCGAGGTGCATGAGGTGCCCCGGGTTCAGGCTCGAGCCGAAGCCGGTCCCCTCGAGCGCCCCTGTCACCGCGCCGTGCAGGACGTCGCCCGTCACGCCGAGCCGGAGCGTCTCGTACCACGTCGCGATGGCGACCCAGTACGGGATCGCCAGACGCTCGAGGTAGCCGTCCGTCGCCGACCCGGGGCCGCCCTCCGCGGTCGCCACGAGTCCGGCCCGACAGCAGAGGCCACCCCAGAAGCCGATCGCGGTGGTCGCGGCGTCGCCCTGCTCCAGGCGGCGAGCCGTCGGGCTGCGCAGGCCGACGTGCACGTCCGGGCCCGACGCGAACATGACGTGCGCCGAGAGCGGCTCGCCCGCGTAGGGCATCGCCGCCACCGCGTCCTGCTCGACGACGCCGGGCCGGGCGGCGCCCATGACCGCCGCGACGCACACCGACGCTCGGGCCGACGCCCACTCGAAGGCTGCGATCTGATCGGCGGAGCTCCGGGTCCGCAGGCCGTGGCGTGGGTCGATCAGCGCGCCGGTGGCGTCGATCACCCGCCGCGCGTCGCCGACGGCCTCCCGCAGGACGTCGACGACGAACGCCGGGGCGGCGAGCGCGGGCGTGCCCAGGGTCCACTCGGCGGCACCGAGCGACTTCCAGCCGACGACGCCCACGCGCTGACCGACGCGCACGCCCGCGTCACGGACGACCTCGGCGAGGGTCGGGCCGTCCCGCCGCTGCCCCATGAGGCTCAGCGAGGGGCAGAGCGCCACGTCGAGCGGGACCGGCACGAGCTCCGCGTACCCGAGTCCCTCATGGCCCACGACGAGCGTTCGGCGAGACGGTCCGAGCACGAGCAGCGCCTCCTCGAAGCGCGGATCGAAGCCGCAGGCGAAGCTCAGGTTGGCGAAGTGCTCGCGGTCGCCGTAGACCACGACCCAGTCGGCGTCGACGGCGGCCACGAGCGCGGCCAGGCGACGCTCGAGCTCGTCGACCGGCACCGGCGGGCGGGCGCCCGGCC
>CADCWC010000317.1 GCA_902806305.1 uncultured Thermoleophilia bacterium
TCTCGTCGCCCGTGGTGCGCAGCCATGCGCGCAGCGTCTGGCGCGGCTCGCGCGTCTCGAGGTAGTCCGTGGCCCGCCGGAAGAGCTTGGGCAGGATGAGCGCGCCCTCCGGGCCGATGGACTCCTGACCCGTCAGCTCGAACTCGGCCGTGCGGTCGCGGGCCCAGACGCCGAGTCCCGCCTCGCGGGCCGTCGCGGCGACGGCCCGCAGCGCGCGCCGCAGCATCGGCGCCAGCGAGTCGTAGAGCGTCAGGTAGGCCGATCCGTCGGCCAGCAGCGCGTGGTTGAGCGTGCGCTCGAGCAGCGCGGGCCCGAGCGCCACGAACTCCCCGTCGGGCGGCAGGTCGTCGCCCACGAGCAGGAAGCAGACCGGGCGGCCGTTCGCGTCGGCCAGGACGGACAGCGCCGCGGCGGGTACGCGGTCCGGCCGGGCGCTCGTCACCGTGCTTCCGCCGCCCGCGCGGCGCACGTGGGTGAAGCCGGCGAGCTTCAGGAGCCGGTCGCGCGCCTCGGGGCCCAGCGGCTGCCCGGCGGGCCCGTAGCTCACCTCGGGGGCATCGATGGCCTCCAGGCGCAGCTGGACGCTGCCGTCCGTGGGGCTCACCCGGATGCGGTCGGCGCGGCGCAGCTCGTCGAGCAGGTCCGGGGTGTCGGGGATCAGGCGGATGGAGTCGCCGTCGGGCGCCTTGCCCTCGATGACGAGCGAGCCGCGCAGGCAGAGCAGGGACGGAGCCGGAGCCATCCGCGCAGTCTCCCGTGCGGACGCCTGCTTGTCGTGATCAGGTCGTGCCCGCGGGCGCCTCAGCGGCACAGCGCCGAACGGCGCACCCATCCGACCACGCCCGCGTCCGTGCGGATCCGCACCCACCGCCGGCCCTTGGCGTAGCGGCGGATCGAGACGGGCTGGGAGCGGAAGACCGTCCCGATCGGCAGCCCCTCGGGCGTCTCGAAGAGGTAGGCGCGGCGGGCGCAGACCTGCTTGGTGCGTCGGGACAGGTGGACCACGGGCGCCGCGAGGATCGAGCCCGACGCCCCCGGCCGCTTGCAGACGACCGTGACGACGAGGTCCGTGTCGCGCCGCACGCGCTTGCGCTCGAAGACGATCCGCGCCGTCCCCGACGAGCCGACGATCGTGCTGGGGGCGAAGCCGTGGCCCACACGCGCATCGGCGTCCGGCGACAGGCCGGCGACCTTCATCCCGACGGGGCACGCGAGCTCGACGCCCGGATGGCGGACCGACGCCGTCCGGAGCGTCATGCCCTGCGTCACCAGGGCCACCCCGCGGGGCACGCGGGCGCCCTGCTTCAGCTCCCCGCCGATCGTGGCGGCGTTCACGGTGGCGACGGCCAGCGGCGAGCGCTCGCCCGACTCGAAGACCTTCGTCCCCAGCTCGAGCGTGCCGCCCGCCACGACGGCGGTCACGGCCGACGCCGTGACGAGCTTGGCCGCGGCGCCGCCGCCGAGCCCGGAGCCAATCCCGCCGGCCGCGGCGAGCACGCCGAGGAGCGCGGGCCCCGGGTCGAGCAGGTGCAGCGCGCCGCGCACGCGGCCGAGCCCAGAGCGGTAGGAGCGGCAGTCCTTGCAGGCCGCGACGTGGCGGTAGGCGTGGGCGCTCGCGCGGCGGCCGCCGTCGGCGGCGCGCAGGAGGTCCGTGCGGACGTTCGCGCACGCGTCGTCGCGGGCCTCGGCGCTCTTGACGAGGTTCTCGCGCGCGCGCAGCACGAGGTTCTTCGAGGCGCGGACCGTGATGCCCAGGTCGCCCGCGAGCTGCTCGTGCGACAGGCCGTCGACCTCGCGCAGGAGCAGGACCTCCCGCTGGCGCTCGGGCAGCGCAGCGACGTCCGCGAGCGTGGAGCGCAGGTGCTGGCGGCGCGCGACGATCGTGTAGGGGTCGGCCTGGCCCTCGGCGGCGGCCGAGCCCGCGTCGAGCTCGTCGCCGGCCACCGCCTCCGTGCGGGAGGCGCCGGGGCGCCGCAGCTCGTCCAGGACCCGGTTGCGCACCAGGCGGTACAGCCACGGGCGCACGGCGAGGGAGCGATCGTCCTCGCGCATCGCGCCGTGGGCCTTGGCGAAGACCTCCTGGACGACGTCCTCGGGCCCGGGCGTGCGGTCGCCCATGATGCGGGCCGCGTAGCGCTCGAGCGCGGGGGCGTAGCGGGCGTGCAGCGCGGTGAACGCGTCGTCGTCGCCCGCCCGGATCCGGCGCAGGAGCTCCTCGTCCGAGGCGCGCTTCTGGAGCAGCAGCGGGCTCACCGGCGGGCCTTGCGGCAGACGACGTACGCGATGCCGCGGGCGCCCTCCTCGCGCACGTCGGGGGCCAGGTACACCCGGATCCTCACCTCCCGGCGGCCGGCGTAGCGCCGGGGCCGCACGACGACGAAGCCGAGCTCGGAGGGCCCGTCCGGGAAGCCGAGCGTCCGGATGCGGGGCGCCGTCGAGCGGCAGCGCATCCTGAGCTCCGTGGTCTCGCGCGGGCCGAGCGCGACGGTGCGCGAGATGACCTCGTGGCCACGCGGGATGGGCCGGCCGCGGCGCAGGCCGGTGACGAAGTCGATCGGGAGCTTCTGCCCGGCCTTGAGGACCTTGGGCGAGCCGATCGTGGCCGCGCCGGCGGCCTCGGGGGCGGACACGGCGACCACGGCGCAGGAGGCCAGGACGGCGAGGGAGGCGGTGCGGGCGGAGGAGCGGAGCATGAGGAAAAGGGGCGTGCAAGGTCTCAGAACGGATGACGGGCGAAAAGGTCCCGGACCTCGATCCGGGACCGTTCGCTGACCGCCTTGCTCAGCGGCGGGCCGCCCGGTTGCCGGCCTTGCCGGCTCTGGCGCCGGCCTTGCCGACGACGACCTTGCGGGCGCCGTCGTGGCGGCCCATCCGCAGCAGCCGCGCGTTGCCGGCGAGCGGAAGCTGCTCGGCCTTGACGATCCGCACGGTCTGCGTGAACTGGCCGTGGGGCAGCGCCGACGTGCGCTCGTACGGGATGTACGTCTCCTTGTCGGCGACGATCCGCGTCGAGGACGTGGGCTCGTCGGAGCGGTGGACGCCCGGGACGGACTGCAGGACGACCGCGGGGCGGGTGCCCACCGTCGTCTCGGCGGCCACCGCGTACGCGCCCGCGGCGACCTGGCGGCGGAGGTTCTCGCCCTCCTGCGCCAGCGACTCGGGGGCGGGGCCCGTGGCGCGCAGGTCGACGCGCAGGACGTCGCGCTCGGCGTCGAAGGTCCGCGAGCCGCCCGGCCCGAAGACGTGCTCCGTCTCGACCTCGCCGGTGCGGCGGTCGATCCGGATGGCGTGCGCGGTGTCCTTCGTGTGCCAGCGCTCGATCCGGGCGTCGGACGCGGCGGCGCGCGTGCCGGAGACCGTGACGTGCGCGACGACGTGCTCGATCCTGCCGTCGGCGACGGGGATGGCGGCCGGGGCGGGGGGTGGTGCCTGCGCGCCGGCGGCGGAGGTGCCGAGCGCGGCGCCGACGAGCGCGAGCGCAGCCGCACGGCGGAGGATGGTGCTGGGGTTCATGACGGGGTCCGTTCCTGTGTCGTGTGGGGGGAGTGCGAGCGGCCGCTCTCGCCTCCAGGAACGGGCCCCGTCATGGAAGGCCCCGGGGTTTTGCCTACGAGGTGCTCAGGGCTCGAGGCTCACGTAGTCCAGCCCGGCGCCGAGCCCGCCGGACGCCTCCGCCTTGCCCGTGACGGTGAGCGTGAACGTGTGGTCGCCGCGCGCGAGCTCCACCCGCCCGAGGAGCGTCTCCACGTAGCCCGCCTCGGCCGCGTAGAGGTCGATCGGGCTGCCGAGCGGCCGGCCGTCGACGAGCGGCTGGACGATGGCGGACGCCGCTCCGCGCACGAACCGTGCGGTGAGGTTGTACGCCCCGCTCGCCGGGACGTTGAAGCGCAGCGTCAGCCGCGTCCCCACGTCCTGGTTGGTCAGCGCGACCTGGGCGTTGCCCGACGCGATGTCGTCGGCGCGCTCGCGGCTTGCGAAGGCGACGCCGGGCTGGCGCTCGCCGGGCGCCTCGAACGACTCGAGGGCGGGCAGCAGGTCCTCCGCCTCGAGGTAGACGGGCTGCACCGCCTCGGGCGCCGGGACGGAGCGGACGGCCTGGCCGCCGTCCCCGTCACCCTGCGCGAGCACGGGACCGGCGGCCAGCGCCGTCGCCACCACGGCGGCGACGGGCAGGACTATCGACTTGAGGTTCATCTCGGCTCCTCTAGCTCGCGGGCTGCAGGCCGGGGTTGCCGGCCTCGATCGTGAAGGACCGGGCGGTGCTGATCTCCGCGCCGGGCCGCTTGACGTAGGGCAGGACGCGGAAGTCGGCCCGCCACTCCTCCCGGCTGACCGCGCAGCGCACGTAGCCGCGCCGGTTGGAGTTGAACTTGATGTGCGGGTTCTCGTCCAGCGCTCGCTGGCTGGACGGCGTGGGCTCCTCGGTCCCGTCGCCGTTGGAGGTGATCGACGTGCAGACCAGCTCCGACCCCACCGTCCGGGACTCCGGATCGGAGAAGTCGGCCTTGAGGTCGTTCGCCCAGTGCTGGTGCACGTCCCCCGTGAGCACGACCGGGTTGTCCACGCGGCGCTCGGCGACGCCGCGGAGGATCCGCTCGCGGGAGGCGACGTAGCCGTCCCAGCCGTCCATGCTGAACGACTCGACCGGCCCGGCCTCGAAGTCGCGCTGGGCGAAGAAGACCTGCTGGGCCAGGACGTTCCAGCGCGCCCGGGAGGCCCCGAGGCCGTCGAGCAGCCAGGCCTCCTGCTCGGCGCCCGTGATCGTGCGCGACGGGTCCAGGCGCTCCTCGCAGTCGATGGCGACGGTGTCGCCGCAGGCCTGGTCGGAGCGGTACTGGCGCGTGTCCAGGACGTTGAACTCGGCAAGGTCGCCGTAGGCGATCCGGCGGTAGAGCTGCAGGTCGATCCCGCTGGGGCGCGACGTGCGCCGCAACGGCATGTGCTCCCAGTAGGCCTGGAAGGCGGCGGCGCGCCGGCGCAGGAACTGGCCCCGGGGCTGGGCGTCCTCGGGGATCTCGTCGGCCCAGTTGTTGTCGAGCTCGTGGTCGTCCCACGTGACGATCCACGGGTGCGCGGCGTGGGCGGCCTGCAGG
>CADCWC010000318.1 GCA_902806305.1 uncultured Thermoleophilia bacterium
GCATGCTCCGCGAGGGCACGCGCCGCCACTCGCCGGCCGTGACCGGCCGCCCACCGCAGGTACTCGTCGCGCGATGCAGCGGCAAGCGCCCGGAGTCAACCGACGAGCGATCCCGACGGGCGGGGCCCGGTGTCCGTGGCGAGCGCGTCGATCGTCGTCAGCCGGGCGCCGAGCCGAACGGCGAGCTGATCGGGGATGGCCGGTGGCGCCGACAGGTCGGCAACCCATGCCCCGCCGGTGGCCACCGCGTCCGCCGTCGCCTGGCCGATGGTCCACGGGCCGGCGAGTGCGACGACGATGCCGTCGAAGTCGCGGACCAGAAGGCCCGGGTCGAACGTAGCTGTCGCCGCGCCGGTGTCCCGGGCCACCTCGGCGGCGTGCGCCGGGTCCCGGCTGCCGACCACCGGCCGACCGCCCGGCAGGAAGGTCCGCGCGCGGCGGCCGGCGCGAAGCGCCGTGTCGAACAGGCGATCGAGCTCCGGCGGCAACGGCCCGGCGGAGCGCGCGGCCGTCACTCCCTGCCGGACCTGGTGGAGGACCTGATCCTCGGCCAGCATGACCGACCGGAGCCCGACAGCAACGCCGATCACGTGGTCCACGACGGCGTCACCCTCGAGCCGCCTGACGCCGGCCGGAAGCTCGTCGACGGCATCGGACAACGCGGCCCGCGCCCCGTACAGCTCCACGCGGTGGCACGTCTCTACCACGACGGTCCCCGCCAGCGCGGCAGCCCGAAGCGTCGCGGCAAGGGCCTCCCGCTCCGGCGCGGGGACGCGCGGTGCCTCCGCGACGAGCGCGACGAGGTCGACCGTCATCGATCCGCCTCGATTGGCGACGCTGCGCGACCCGCGGCTCGCGTCCGCCGCCGTGGCGGCGTTGACCCGCCGCCGTGCGACGCCATCGCCGCCACGAGCAGCGCGTCCATGGCGCGCTCGGCCGCCTCGATCAGATCCGTCGTCGCCCCCGTGTCGAAGCCTCGCCGGCGTGCGACGAGCACGAGCTCGTGGAGGAACGGTCGCCGGAACTGCAGGAAGCCCTCGACGGCCTGGCTCAGGGAGACCCGAAGTCCGGCCGCCATCTCACCATACGCAGCGGCCTCCGCCGTCGCATCGGCAAGGCGACCCTCCGCGTCGTCGGCGTCACGTGCGTCGAGGTGCCCCAGCAGGGTCTCCGCCAGCCGGCGCCCGTGGTCCCGGAACCATGCCCGCTGCTGATCGTCGAGCTGGACGAGCCACGGCATGTGGCGCGCGGCCGTGCGCGCCTCCTGCCGGTACGCCCTCGCCAGGCGCGTCTGCGTCATGCCCGAGCGAGCCAGCGACGGCCGCTCGCCGCTCTCCGCCGGGAGCAGGCGCTCCAGGGCCGTCCGGCGGTAGCGTCGGTGCCCGCCCGGCGTGGTGAACACCTTCACGCGGCCCTCGTCGCTCCAGCGCCGGAGCGTTCCCGGGGCAACACCCAGGAGCTGGCTGGCCTCGCCGAGGCCAAGCCAGTCGGACGACGGACGGGGACCGCGCTGGCCGGATCGCGGCCCGAGAAATCTCATCAAACCTGCCCGAGGGTGTCCACGATTCCCTCAGAGTCTACCGGCGTTCCGGCCGACCCGCCGTCGTCGCTCGCCGCCGCATCCGGCCCGGCCGGCTGCCCGGCGACGAGCTTCGCATCGGCCGCCGTGGGGGGGCGCGGCCCCACCCTTCGACGACCCTGCGATCATCACAGCGATGCCCCCGCTCCGCTCCCGCGAGCGCGCCCGCCTCCCCGACTCGGCGTTCGCGTACATCGACTCCGGCGGCCGTCGCAGCCTCCCCATCCACGACGAGGCGCACGTCCGGAACGCGCTGGCGCGCTTCGGACGGGTGAGCTTCGAGGACGACGCCGCTCGTGATCGAGCACGAACGCGGCTCCTTCGCGCCGCGAAGCGGTACGGCATCGTGCCGGTCGGGTTCGTGACGAACGAGCTGCAGCCGGGCCGGCGCCTGCCGACCGGGACCGTCGCCCTCCTGATGACCGATGTCGTGGGGTCGAGCGGGCTCGTCGCGCAGCTCGGCGACCGGTACCCGCGGCTGCTTGCCGACCTCGTCCGGATCGTCCGCGCGGCCGTGCGGAAGGCGGGCGGCCACGAAGTCGACGCCCGCGCCGACGAGTACTTCGCCGCGTTCGCGGAACCTCGTGCGGCGCTGGCGGCAGCCGTGTCGCTCCAGGCCGCGATCGCTGCCCACCCGTGGCCGGACGGCCGCCGGGTGCGGGTGCGGGCCGGGATCCACGCCGGCCGGCCGACCGCCACGCTGACGGGCTACGTCGGGATCGCGGTCAACACCGTCGCCCGGGTCTGCGCCGAGGCCGAGGGCGGGCAGGTCCTCGTGTGCGGGGCCGCCCGGCGGCTTCTCGACGAAACCGGGACCGAGCCGCTCGGCGTCGTCCTGCGCGAAGCCGGGACGCGAACACTCCGCGGCATCCCGGACCCGATCGAGCTGTGGGAGGTTGCCCCAGCCGGACCGCCGCCCGGCTGACGATCTCGGGCGGTGCCGATCGCGCTACGGCCGACGGTGCCGATCGCGCTCGGGAGCCGCCCCGACCCGGGCGGCCGGGTCGTCGACTGAATCGCTCTCCCCCGCCGGCCCGTTGTCCTTCGCGGGCGAGGCAGCGCTCGCTGCAGCCGCCCGAGCCTCGGCATCGGCCGGGATGCCACGCGAGGGCGTGAACGCGACCGTCTCGACCTCCCGCAGCCGGACGCGGACGGAGTCGCCGATCCGGAGCCGGCGGACGTGGGGCCCCGCGGCGCACCAGAGCCGGAGGCCGTCGGGCGCCGCCACCTCCAGGAGGATCTCGGAGCCCGTGAAGCGGCGCCGAACCACACGCCAGGCGTCGACCTCGGCGGGACCGTCGGCCGCCTCCTCCAGCTCGACATGCTCCGGCCGGATGACGGCCAGCGCGCCACCCTGTGGACGGGCGGCCGGGCCGACGAGGCGGATCGGCCCGAGCCTCGTCATCCCGACACCGAGACGGCAGTCGGCGTGGACCAGGTTCGCGGTCCCGACGAACGTGGCCACGAACGGCGTCGCCGGCTCGCCGTAGACGATCTCCGGCGGCGCGCACTGCTCGATCCTGCCGCGCACCATGACCGCCATCCGGTCGCCGAGCGTCAGCGCCTCCTCCTGGTCGTGGGTGACGAGAACGGCGCTCGCGCCCGCGGCGCGCAGGATCTCGCGCAGGTCGCCCCGGAGCTGCGTGCGGAGCGCCGCGTCGAGGTTCGAGAACGGCTCGTCGAGCAGGATGACGTCCGGCCGAGGCGCAAGCGCCCGGGCGATCGCGACGCGCTGCTGCATGCCGCCCGAGAGCTCGTGGGGCATGCGCTCGCCGGCGTCCGGCAGGCTCACGAGCTCGAGAAGCTCCGCCACGCGGACGGCACGGTCCGGGTCGCGCCGGATCCCGTACCCGATGTTGTCGGCAACCGACAGGTGCGGGAAGAGGGCGTAGTCCTGGAACACCATCCCGACGTTCCGCCGCTCGGGGGGCACGGATCCGCCCGGACCCGCGACGCGCCGGCCGGCGATCTCGATCGTGCCCGCATCGGGCGGCTCGAGGCCGGCGACGAGGCGCAGGACCGTTGTCTTGCCGCAGCCGCTCGGTCCGAGCAGCGTCAGCATCTCGCCCGGCCGCAGCTCGAGGTCGATGCCGTCGACCGCCACGACTCGCCCGTACGACCGGCGAAGCCCGGCGATCCGGAGCGCGGGCGGCCGAGCGTCGGGGTCGCCTGCGCGAGGGAGCGGCAACGCGCTCATCGTCGCTCGTCGCGCAGCAGGACAGCCACCGATCCGGCGGACACGAGGAGCAGCAGGGCCGCGGGCGCAGCCGCCCGTGCGTAGAAGCCCTCGCTCGTCGTGCTCCAGATCTCGGTCGCCAGCGTCTCGAAGCCGATGGGCCCGAGGATGAGGGCCATGGGCAGCTCCTTGACGACGCTCAGGAAGACGAGGGCGGCGCCGGACAGCGCCGCCGGTCGCAGCAGCGGAAGGGTAAGGCGGGTGAACGCCCGGACGGGCCCGTCGCCCAGCGTCCGGCCCGCCTCCTCGACCCGCGGGCCGAGGCGGGCGAGCGTGGCCCGGACCGGGCCGAACGCCTCGGCAAGGAACCGGATGGCGTAGGCCCCGATCAGCAGGGCGAGGGTCTGGTAGAGCACCGGCACCGCCGTCGTGGCGAGGAAGACCAGGGCGAGCGCGATCACGATGCCCGGCAGGGCGAAGGCGCCATACGACGTGCGCTCGACGATCGACGTGGCGCGGGATGGATGGCGTGCCAGCAGGAGCCCGATCGGCAGCGCAACGAGCGCCGCGAGCAGCGCGGCCGCGACCGCCGTCACGACGGATCCCACGATCGGCTCCGCGGACAGCCGGATCCCGGCCTCCGATCCGAGCGCACGCGCGAGCCAGAATGCGATCGTGCCGGCCGGCACGAGCAGCGCGAGCGCGACGACGGAGCCGGCGAATGCCAGAGCGGGCACGCGCCAGCGCCCCAGGGGCACGCGCTCAACGGGTCGCCGCACGGGCCGGGCAGCGTAGGCCCGCGCCCGGCGACGAAGCCGGCCCTCGCCCCACGTCACCGCGAGGGTGAGGGCGATCAGCCCGAGGGCGAGGATGGCGGCCAGCGAGCGGTCGAACGTCGCGCGGTACTGGAGGTAGATCGCCCGGCTGAAGCTGTCGAACTGGAGGAGCGAGACGGCGCCGAAGTCGGACAGCGCGTAGAGCACGGACAGCAGCGTGCCGGCGGCGATGGCCGGCCCGAGCAGCGGAAGCGTCACGCGCCGGAAGACGGTCAGCCGGCGGTCGCCGAGCATCCGGGCGGCCTCCTCCACGGACCGGTCCTCGCGGGCCAGACCGGCCCGCACGCTGAGGAGGACGTACGGGTAGCTGGCGAGGATCAGGACGATGGCCGCGCCGGGAAGCCCGTAGATGTCCGGGAGCCGCGTCACGCCGAACGGCTCCAGCGCGGACTGGAGGGCGCCACGCGGCCCGAACGCGGCCACGAACGCGAAGCCGGTGACGTACGACGGGATCGCGAGCGGAACGACCGTCAGCACCGCC
>CADCWC010000319.1 GCA_902806305.1 uncultured Thermoleophilia bacterium
GCCGCTCGGCCCTACCCTGTCGCCGTGCAGGGCCGCGACCGGACCATCGCCCTGCTCGCGCTGGCGCTCGGGGTCTTCCTCGTCACGCTGAACGTCTCCGTCGTGGTCGTCGCGCTGCCGGACATCGCCGCGGACCTCGGCACCGGTCCGGACGTCACGGCCTGGATCATCGACGCGTACAACCTCGTCGGCGCGAGCCTGCTGCTCACGGCGGGCTTCCTCGCCGACCGCTACGGGCGACGGCGGGCGCTCGTGCTCGGCTACGCGCTGTTCGTCGGCGGCTCGCTGCTGTGCGCGCTCGCCGCGGGGGCGCATTGGCTCGTCGCATTCCGCGTCCTGCAGGCCCTCGGCGGCACGGCGCTGACCCCGACGAGCCTCGCGATCGTCGCGGGCCTCTACCCGGACGCGGGCGAGCGCGCCCGGGCGATCGGCGTCTGGGGCGTGTCCTCGGGCATCGGTCTCGCCCTCGGACCGGTCATCGGCGGCGGGGTCACGGACGCGTTCGGGTGGCGCGCGGTGTTCATCGTCAACGCGGCGCTCGGCCTCGGGGCACTCCTCGCCGTCCTGCGGTTCGTCCCCCCGCCGGAGCCGACGGCGGCGCGCCGCGTCGACGTGCCCGGCCAGCTGCTCGCGGTGTCCCTGCTCGCCACGCTGACGTTCGCGCTGATCGAGGCGCCCCGCTTCGGCTGGACGTCCCCCGGGATCGTGGGCCTGCTCCTCGCCGACGTGGTGTTGGCCGTGGCGTTCGTCCGGGTGGAGTCGAGAACCTCCGAACCGCTGATCGACCCGCGCTTCTTCCGCAACCCGCAGTTCTCCGGGGCGGTCTTCATCGCCGTGGCGGCGTTCTTCGCGTTCGGCGCCTTCATCTACGGCAACACGCTCTTCCTCGAGCACGGCCGCGGCTTCTCCGCCCTCGCGGCCGGACTGCTGACGCTGCCGGCGGCGCTCCCGACGCTGGCCGGAGGGCCGATCGCCGGGCGGCTCGTCGCCACCCGCGGTCCACGCGGCGTGCTGTCGGCGGCCACGCTCGTCATGGCGGTCGCGCTCGGGGGCTTGGCGCTCATGCCCGGCGACGGGTCGCTGCTCGCCCTCCTCGCGCTCTACGCCA
Organism: uncultured Thermoleophilia bacterium; assembly: GCA_902806305.1. Classification (GTDB taxonomy): domain Bacteria; phylum Actinomycetota; class Thermoleophilia; order Gaiellales; family F1-60-MAGs149; genus CADCWC01. The sequence goes on from CADCWC010000319.1 coordinate 1,109, forward strand.
CGCTCGGCGTCGGGTACGCCGTGCTGAACGCGCCGATCTCGACCGTGGCCGTCGCGAGCATGCCACCCGAGCAGGCCGCCGTCGCGGCGGGCGTGGCCTCGAGCGCCCGCAACGTCGGCATCCTCCTCGGCATCGCCGCGCTGACCTCGCTGGTCGCGGGCGCCCTGCCCGACGGCCCGTCCGCCCGCCAGTACGGTGACGCGCTGCAGCCCGCGTACGCGCTCGCGGCGGCGGTCCTGCTCGTCGCGCTGCTCGTCGCCCGCCGCACCCTGCGCCCCGCACCGCCCGAGACGACCGCGGCGGCGACCGGCTGACGCCGAGCTCAGGCGCCTGCGAGCTCCCGGACCGCCCGGTCGACCGGCGTCTCCCCGGCCACGAGCTCGAAGGTGAGCCCGGCCGTGGCCGGCTCGAGGAGGACGGCGGCCAGCACGGCGGCCACGTCGTCGCGCGACACCGAGCCGCGCGGCACGGAGCGTCCGACGGTCACGCAGCCGGTTCCCGGGTCGTCTGTGAGCCCGCCCGGTCGCACGATCGTCCAGCTCCGGTCCGAGGCGATGACGGCCGCGTCCGCCTCCGCCTTGGCCCGCAGGTACGGTCCCATGCCGTCGTCGCCCTCGGGCGGCCGGTCGGCCCCCATGCTCGAGACCATCACGTAGCGGTCGACGCCCGCGGCGCGCGCGGCGGCCAGCAGTCGGACCGCCCCGCCGAGGTCGACGGTCCGCTTGCGCTCCGGACCGCTGCCCGGCCCCGCTCCGGCGGCGAAGACGACGGCGTCCGCACCACGCACGGCGTCCGTCAGGTCGTCCCGCTCGAGGTCGGCGAGCGTCACGGCGGCCCCGACGGCCTCGAGGTCGGCCCGGTGGTCCGGGTTGCGGACGAGACCTCGGGCGGTGTGCCCCTCGCGGGCCAGCAACGCCAGGAGCCGCCTGCCGACCTTGCCGTGTCCGCCCGCCACCACGATCTCCATGCGTCCCGACCTCCCGTCGCCCGCGTCCGATGGGACCGTCCTCACCCCGTGGGGCCCACGCGAATCGCGCCGAGAACCTGCCGGACGTCGTCGCGGACCTGGCGCAGGGCCGCCCGGTCGGCGCCGACCAGTCCGGCGAGGAGCAGCCCGTCGACCATCGCCACCAGCAGCCGGGGCAGGGGCTCCGTCGCCGGGAGGCCGTAGTGACGGAGCACGCCGGCCGTCTGGTCCACGAGCTCGTCGGTCCAGGCGCCGACCCGCTCACGCAGCCCGGGTTGTCGACCGGCCTGTGCATAGCGCTCGTAGAACGTCAGCAGCCGAGCCGGATCGGGCTCGTCGGCCCCGGCCACCAGCGACACCAGGACGTCGGCCACGATCTCGTCGGGCTGCGGGGCGGGCGGCAGACCGTGGAGGACGGCGTGGGCGTGCTCGCGGTGCCGGGCTCCGATCCGCTCGACGGCCGCAGTGACGAGGTCGCCGCGCGACGCGAAGTAGTACGTCGTCGCCGCCAGGGGCAGGGCGGCGCGCGCGGCGACGGCCCGATGCGTGACGGCGGCGAACCCGGCGTCCTCGAGCACGGCCGCGGCGGCGTCGATCAAGGCCGCGCGTCGCCGCTCTCCGCGCGGGGTCGGCGTCCGGCCGCCGCGTCCTGTGCCGGTCGTCACCGCGACCTCAGTGGCCGCCGCCGGCCAGCTGCAGACCGATGACGGCGATCACGATGAGCGCGATCGAGCCGAGCCGGACCACCGTCGCGGGATCGCCCAGGAACATCACCCCGACGACGGCCGTGCCGGCCGCGCCGATGCCGGTCCAGACCGCGTAGGCCGTGCCGATCGGCAGCTCGCGCAGCGCCAGGTTGAGCAGCATGAAGCTCGCGGCGGCGAAGACGCCGAAGAGGATCGTCGGAAGGGGCCGGGAGAACCCGTCACTCGCCTTGAGGGCCAGCGCGAAGCCGACCTCGAACAGTCCTGCCAGGACCACCAGCACCCACGCCATCCTACGCCTCCGTTGGTACATCCGTTCCAATTGGGACGACTGTACCACATCGGAGATGGAGGCGGCTCGGACGCCGACGCCCGCAACCGCTGCGTCGGACGGGGCGACGGACGACGCCGGCGGGCCTCCGATCTCCCGCGTCACGACTGCACGTACGCTTCCGGTCGATGGACGCGCTGATCGTGCTGCACTCGGGGCACTGGCTGCCCAGCGTGCTGGCGGTCCTCGTGCCGCTGCTCCTGGTGACCGGTCTTCTGCTGGCGCTCAGCCGCCGCAGCCGCCGCGGGTAGGCCGGGCGCGGCCCGCCCGGCCCGTACGGCGACGCGCTGAGCCCTACTCGGGCGGAGGCATTGCGGACGAGCAGCTCGACGTTGCGGTCGAGCCGGCTGTCCCGCGCGTGGCTGGAGCCGTCCTCGCCTCCGTGCACGTCCGGATCGTCGACGTGGTGATGCCGACGCGAGGACAGCTCCGTCCGACCCCCGATCCACAATGGGGAGTCCGATGCGATTCCTGCACGTCGCCGACCTCCATCTGGACAGCCCGCTGCGTGGCCTCGAGCGCTACGAGGGGGCGCCGGTGGCGGCCATCCGGGGCGCCACCCGCCGGGCCCTCGAGCGCCTCGTCGACCTTGCCCTGGCCGAGCCGGTCGACGCCGTGCTGATCGCGGGCGACGTCTACGACGGCGACTGGCGTGACTACTCGACGGGGCTCTTCCTGGCCGCCCAACTCGCCCGCCTGCGAGCCGCGGGCGTGCCCGTCGTGCTGATCTCGGGCAACCATGACGCGGCCTCGGTGATCGCCCGGAGCCTGCCGCTCCCGGCCAACGTGCGCGTGCTCTCCGTCGAGCAGCCCGAGACGATGCTGCTCGAGGACATCGGCCTCGCGGTGCACGGCCAGGGGTTCGCCACGCGGGCGGTCGCGCACGACCTGTCGGCGGCCTACCCTGCGCCCGTTCCCGGGGCGCTCAACGTGGGCCTCCTGCACACGAGCGCCGACGGCCGCGTCGGGCACGCGGCGTACGCGCCCTGCACGCTCGCCGGTCTGACGCGGCTCGGGTACGACTACTGGGCGCTCGGGCACGTCCACGCCCGCGAGGTGGTGAGCAGCGACCCGTGGGTGGTGTTCCCGGGGAACCTCCAGGGGCGCCACGTCAAGGAGACCGGCCCGAAGGGCGCCACGCTCGTGACCGTCCACGGCGGCCGCATCACGTCGGTCGAGCACCGCGCGCTCGACGTGCTGCGCTGGCTCCGGGTCGGGGTCGACGCGACGGCGGCCGACCACCCGGACGACGTCCTCGAGCTCGCCGCCCAGGCGCTCACCGCCGCGCTCGGGGAGGCCGACGGCCGTCCGCTCGCCGTCCGCGTCGAGGCGCACGGGGCGACGCCGGCGCACGCCCGGCTGCTGGCGCGCCCCGAGGCGCTCCTCCAGGCGCTCCGGGCGCGGGCCACCGATCTCGGCGGCGGGGCGATCTGGATCGAGCGGCTGCGCGTCCGCACCACGCCGCCGGGTCGCCCGGCCCGCGACGCGGCGGACGCGAGCATCGCCACGCTGCTCGACGGCGTCCGCCGCGCCCGCCGAGACGACACGGCCGTCCGCGACCTGGCGGGGCAGCTCGCCGACCTGCGCGGCCGATTGCCGATCGAGCTCACGACCGGCGAGGACGCTCTCGACCTGGGCGCGCCCGAGGTGCTGCTGCGCCTGCTCGCGGACGCCGAGGCGCTCGTCGTCGATCGTGTCCTCGGGACGGCGGAGGACGCCGCGTGAGGATCGACCGTCTCGACCTGACCGCGTTCGGGCCGTTCTCCGACCTCCGGCTGGAGCTCGGCGGCGCGCCGTTCCAGATCGTCCACGGACCGAACGAGGCGGGCAAGAGCACGACCCGGCGCGCGCTGGAGGGCCTGCTCTACGGCATCCCGCAACCGACCCCGGACGCACACCTGCACCCCATGCCTGCGCTCCGCGTCG
>CADCWC010000320.1 GCA_902806305.1 uncultured Thermoleophilia bacterium
TCGGGCACGACGACCTCGACCGCGAAGATCGGCTCGAGCAGCACCGGGTCGGCCTTCTGCATGCCGTTCTTGAAGGCCATCGAGCCCGCGATCTTGAACGCCATCTCCGACGAGTCGACGTCGTGGTACGAGCCGTCGATCAGCGCCACCTTGATGTCGACCACGGGGTAGCCCGCGAGGACGCCGTTGTTCATGGCCTCCTTGATGCCGGCGTCGATCGAGGGGATGTACTCCTTCGGGATCGCGCCGCCCGTGACCTTGTTCTCGAACACGTAGCCGCCGCCCGGCTCGTTCGGCTCCATGGCGATCACCGCGTCGCCGTACTGGCCGCGGCCGCCCGTCTGGCGCACGAACTTGCCCTGCACCTTCGGCAGGTGCTTGCGGATCGTCTCGCGGTAGGCGACCTGCGGCTTGCCGACGTTGGCGTCGACCGAGAACTCCCGCATCAGGCGGTCGACGATGATCTCCAGGTGCAGCTCGCCCATGCCGGCGATCAGCGTCTGACCCGTCTCCTCGTCCGTCTTGACGCGGAAGGTCGGATCCTCGTCCGAGAGCTTCGCGAGCCCGCTGGCCAGCTTGTCCTGGTCGGCCTTGGTCTTCGGCTCGATCGCGACCTTGATCACCGGCTCGGGGAACGTGATGTTCTCGAGCAGGACGGGCGCCTTCTCGTCGGTCAGCGTGTCGCCGGTCGTCGTCTGCTTCAGGCCGACGCCCGCCGCGATCTCGCCGGCACCGACCGACTGGCGCTCCTCGCGCGAGTTGGCGTGCATCTGCAGGATCCGGCCGACGCGCTCGCGGCGCCCCGTCGTCGTGTTGTACACCGACGAGCCGCTCGCGATCTGCCCCGAGTAGACCCGGAAGTACGTCAGCTTGCCGACGTACGGATCGGTCATGACCTTGAACGCGAGGGCCGCGAACGGCGCGTCGAGCGTGGTCTCGCGCACGACCGGCTCGCCCGTCTTCGGATCGGTGGCCTCCACCGGCGGGACGTCGAGCGGCGACGGCAGGTAGGCGATGATCGCGTCGAGCAGCGGCTGGACGCCCTTGTTCTTGAACGCGGAGCCGCAGGTGACCGGCGTGATCGACAGGTCGAGCGTGGCGGCCCGGATGGCCGTCTTGATCCGCTCGTTGTCGACCTCCTCGTCCTCGAGGAACGCCAGCATGATCTCCTCGTCGTGGTCGGCGACCGCCTCGACCAGACGGTGGCGGTAGTCGGTGGCCAGCTCGAGCAGGTCGCCCGAGAGCTCCGACTCCTCCCACTTCATGCCGAGCGGGTCGACGTAGCGGATGGCCTTCATCTCGATCAGGTCGACGACGCCCTCGAATCCGTCCTCGGCGCCGATCGGGATCTGGATCGCCACGGGCTTCGCGCCCAGGCGGTCGACCATCGTCTGCATGGCGTTGAAGAAGTCCGCGCCGATCCGGTCCATCTTGTTGACGAACGCGATGCGCGGCACGCGGTACTTGTCGGCCTGCCGCCAGACCGTCTCGGACTGCGGCTGGACACCGGCCACGGAGTCGAACAGCGCGACCGCGCCGTCGAGCACGCGCAGCGAGCGCTCCACCTCCACGGTGAAGTCCACGTGCCCGGGCGTATCGATGATGTTGATGCGGTGGCCCGACCAGAACGCCGTGGTGGCGGCGGACGTGATCGTGATGCCGCGCTCCTGCTCCTGGACCATCCAGTCCATGGTCGCGCCGCCCTCGTGCACCTCACCGATCTTGTGCGTGCGACCGGTGTAGTAGAGGATGCGCTCCGTCGCCGTCGTCTTGCCGGCGTCGATGTGGGCCATGATCCCGATGTTCCGGTAGCGATCGAGCTGCTCCGGCTTCGGGACGGCCGAGGATGTCTGGGTCTCGACTACGACTGCCATCTGATCTGCCTTCTTCCTACCAGCGGTAGTGCGCGAAGGCCTTGTTGGCCTGCGCCATGCGGTAGATGTCGTCCTTCTTCTTGTAGGCCCCGCCCTGCGCGTTCGACGCGTCGATGATCTCGCCGACGAACTTGTCGACCATCTCCTTCTCGCGTCGCTGGCGGGCGAACGTCACGAGCCAGCGCACGGCGAGCGTGCGGGCCCGGCGTCCCGGCACCTCGATCGGCACCTGGTAGTTGGCGCCGCCGACGCGCCGCGACCGGACCTCGAGGTTCGGCGTGACCGACTTGACGGCCTGCTCGAGCACCTCGACGGGCGGGCGCCCCGTCCGCTCGCCCACCTGCTGGAGGGCGGCGTAGACGATCCGCTCGGCGTTCGACTTCTTGCCCGCGACCATCACCTTGTTGATGACCTGCGTGACGAGCTGCGACTCGTACACGGAGTCGGGCGTCAGCGGGCGCTTGGGAACTTCGGCTCGGCGTGGCATCTCGTCAGCGCTTCTTCGTGCCGTACTTGGACCGGCCCTGCTTGCGGTCGTTGACGCCCGAGGCGTCCGACCCGCGCGCGGCGCGGATGATCTTGTAGCGGATGCCCGGCAGGTCCTTCACGCGACCGCCGCGGATGAGCACGACCGAGTGCTCCTGCAGGTTGTGCCCGATGCCCGGGATGTAGGCCGTGACCTCCATGCCGTTGACGAGCCGCACGCGCGCGACCTTGCGCAGCGCCGAGTTCGGCTTCTTCGGCGTGGTGGTGTAGACGCGCGTGCAGACGCCGCGCTTCTGCGGCGCGCCGCGCAGCGCGGGCGTCGAGGTCTTCACCTTGGGCGGGGTGCGCGGGGCGCGCACGAGCTGATTGATGGTCGGCATGAACGCTTTCTTCGGGGGGCGTCGATCGCGGGTGACGCCCGGAGATCAGCGGGGCGTGCACAGGCGCGCGCAGGCACGCGGCACCCACGGCAAGAAGGGAGTGTAGCGAACCTGCGCGTGCGGGCCAAACAGCGCCCGTCCCCCGTCCGGGGGAGCGGACGGCGGCTCCGCGCTGCCGGTCAGGAGCGTCGGCGGGCGAGGGTCGCCCCGACGATGCAGAGCACGCCGCCCGGGATCGCGAGCAGCGGTGGCGTCTCGTCCAGGACGAGCCACCCCATCGCCACCACGAGCGGCGGCACGAGGTACGTCGTGACGCCGAGCCGCCCCGCGCTCGTGCGGGCCAGCGCGTAGGCCCAGGTCGTGAACGCGACGGCCGTCGGCAGCGCCCCGAGGTAGACCGTCCAGGCCACCGACGAGCCGGGCGCAGCGCCGAGCTCCCGGACCAGCGTCGGCGCGAACGGCAGGCAGGCGACGGCGCCGACCGTGCAGGCCGCCCACGTGACGGTCAGCGCCGAGCTCCGCCGGAGGAGCGGCTTCTGCAGCACGACCCCGGCCGCGTAGGCCGCGGCGGCGAGGACGCAGAGCACGGCGCCCCACGAGGCGTCGAGACCGCCCTCCGACGTGGCGACGCCGATCAGCACGACGCCCGCGAAGGCGATCGCGGAGCCGGTGAACAGCGTTCGTGGGAAGCCCTCCCGGAGCGCCACCCCCGCGAGCAGCGCGATGAAGATCGGCCCCACGTTGACGAGCATCGCCGCCGTCCCCGCGTCGATCCGCCGCTCGGCCTCGTTCAGGAGCACGCTGTAGAGCCCGAACCAGAGGACGCCGCAGGCGACGAGCGCCGGCAGGTCGGCGCGCGGCAGCCGTGGAGGTCGCCGGGCGAGGACGATCGCGCCGAGCACGAGGCTGCCGACGGCGAGCCGGCCGAGCGTCAGCGCACCCGGCGACAGGTGCTCGCCCGCGGCCCGGATGCCGATGAAGGCCGACGCCCACAGGACGACGGTGACGAGCGCGGCCGCGAGCGCGAGGACGTCGTCGCGGGCCATGGCCGGTCCGACGGCGGTGGGACGGTCGGACGCCACGACCGCAGGCTAGGTGCTCGGCTGGTCGGACGACGGCGCCGGAGCGGCCGGGGGGCTCGCGGCCAACCCGGCGCGACCTTCAACCTATAAGGTGGTTATATTTCGACGAATGGACGCCCGACTGACCAACCTGCTCGGCGTCGTGGCGCTCGCCGCCTCCGACCGGGTCGCCGCGACCGTGACCGAGCCCGTGGGCTGCGGCGGCGCGCACCCCGCGGCGCTGGTGCAGATCGCGGGGTATCCGGGCGAGTCGATCGAGGCGCTGCGCCGCGTCGTCGGCGTCTCGCACCCCGCGGCCGTCCAGATCGTCAACCGCCTCGTCGCGGAGGGCCTCGTCGAGCGGCGTCCGGGGCCGGATCGCCGCACGGTGGCGCTGCACCTCACCGCCGCGGGGGACGCCGCCGTGGCCCGCCTGCTGGAGCGTCGTGCGGCCGCGCTCGGCGACCTGCTCGACCCGCTCGACGACGACGAACGGGCACGGCTCGGGTCGCTGCTCGAGAAGGTGGTGGCCGGCCTGGCCGACGACCGACCCGACGCCCTCGTCGCATGCCGGCTCTGCGACCGGGCCGCGTGCGCCGGCGCGCGCGCCTGTCCGCTGCAGCACACGGTGGTGCCGGCCGCATGACCGGTCAGTCGCCGCCCGGTGCGCTGCGCGTGGCGACGGCCGGCATCGCCGTCGTCGGCGTGGCGTTCGGCATGGCCCGGTACGGCTACGGCCTCCTGCTCCCGGACATCCGGGCCACGTACGCGCTCGGCAGCGGTGCGCTCGGGCTGATCGCGGCGACGTCCTACCTCGCCTACATCGCCGCCTCGGCCGCCGCGGCGCTGCTCGTCGGGCGGCTCGGGCCGCGCGTCGTGGTCGTCGTCGGCGGCGTGATGGCCACCGCCGGCATGCTGCTCGCCGGGCTCACCGGATCTGCGCTCGGCCTGGTGCTCGGCGTGCTCGTCGCGGGCACGAGCGCCGGGCTCGTCTTCCCGCCGTTCTCCGACGTCGTGGCCGACGTCGTCGCCACGGAGCGCCGCAGCCGCACACTGGCCGCGATCAGCTCCGGGACCGGCTACGGCGTCGTCGTGGCCGCGCCCGTCGCGGTGATCGCGGGTCGCGAGTGGCGCGCGGCGTGGCTGGCGTTCGCCGTCTGCGCCGCCGCCGCGACCGCCTGGGCGGCGTTCGTCCTCCCGCGGCGGGCCGCGGCGGCACCGCCGACCACCGC
>CADCWC010000321.1 GCA_902806305.1 uncultured Thermoleophilia bacterium
CGACCCGGACGCGTACGCGTTCTGCCACCGCGTGCGGGTCCGTTTCGCCGAGACGGACGCGATGGGCGTGGTCCACCACGCCGCCTACCTGCCGTACCTCGAGAGCGCCCGCGTGGAGTGGCTCCGCGCCGTCGGCCGTCCCTACACCGCGGTCCGGGCCGACGGCCTCGACCTGGCCGTGATCGAGGTCGCGGTGCGCTACGTCGCCGCGCTGCGCTTCGACGACGAGGCGGACGTCCACGTCGGCCTCGGCCGCGTCGGTCCGGCGGCGTTCGCGCTGCACTACCTCGTGCGACGCGGGGACGAGGCCGTCGCGACGGCGCGCACGCGCCACGCGCTGCTCGGCGCGGGCGACGGGCGTCCGCGGCGGCTGCCCGGCTGGATCGCCGCGCTCGGACGCCCGCGCTGACCGCCCTTCCCTTCGCGCGACCGCGGCGATACTGGACCGCGTGTCCATCGAACTCCTCCCCACGCTGCCCGCCGGGCCTGCGGCGACCGCCTTCCGCCTGGCCCTCACCTACGACGACGTCCTGCTCGTGCCGCGCCGTTCGAGCGTCCGATCCCGCAGCGAGGTCTCGACCTCGAGCCGCCTGACGCGGCGTCTGACCCTCGCGGCACCCGTGGTGGCGGCCAACATGGAGACCGTCACGGAGGCGCCCATGGCCATCGCCATGGCCCGCGCGGGCGGCCTCGGCGTCATCCACCGCTTCCTGCCCGTGGCCCACCAGGCGGCGATGGTCGAGCGCGTGAAGCGCGCGGAGAACCTCATCATCCGCGACCCGTACCGGATCGGCGAGGACGCCACCGTCGGCGAGGCCCGCGGGCTCATGCGCGAGAAGGGCGTCCGCTCGCTGCTCGTCGTCGGGCGCGACGACGGCCGCCTGGCCGGGATCCTGACCGCGCGGGACCTGCGGCTCGACCCGGCCGACGATGAGCCGATCGCCCGCTACGCCACGCGGCGCGACCAGCTCGTGACCGCCCCGCCCGACGTCACGCTCGAGGAGGCGCGGCTGACGCTGCACCGCCACCGGATCGAGAAGCTGCCGCTGATCGACGCGGACGGGGTGCCCGTGGGCCTCGTCACGGTCCAGGACCTGGTCGCGCTGCGCGAGCGACCGCACGCCTCGAAGGACGTGCGGGGCAGGCTCCTCGTCGGCGCCGCGATCGGCGTCCGCGGCGACTACCTCGAGCGGGCCGCCGCCCTGATCGACGCGGGCGTCGACGTGCTCGTGCTGGACATCGCCCACGGCCACGCCGAGCACGCCCTCGCGGCCCTCGAGCGCCTCCGTGGCGATCACCCCGACATCGACCTGGTGGCCGGCAACGTGGCCACCGCGGCCGGCGCCGACGACCTCTGCCGCGCGGGCGCCGACGCGGTCAAGGTCGGTGTCGGCCCGGGGAGCGCCTGCACGACGCGGATCGTGGCCGGCGTCGGCGTGCCGCAGCTCACCGCGGTGATGGACGCCGTGGCGGCCTGCCGCCCGCACGACGTGCCGGTCATCGCCGACGGCGGGATCCGGGAGCCGGGCGACATGGCGAAGGCCATCGCCGCGGGCGCGGAGTGCGTGATGGTCGGGAACCTGCTGGCCGGCACCGACGAGAGCCCGGGCACCGTCGTGACGCGCGGCGGGCGGAAGGTCAAGGTCTACCGGGGGATGGCGTCGGCTGCCGCCACCCAGCGTCGGATGGCGGCCGAGGGCATCGAGCCGCCGGCGGGCACGCTGTTCGCCTCCGTCAGATCGGCTGGGGCCGATGTCGACCTCGCCGGACACGCGGTCCCTGAGGGCGTCGAGGCGACCGTGCCCTACCGCGAGTCGGCGACGGCCATCGTGGCGAACCTGGTCGGCGGCCTCCGGTCGTCGATGAGCTACGCCGACGCGCGGACGGTCGCGGAGTTCCACGAGAACGCGGAGTTCGTGCGGATCACCCAGGCGGGCCTGCTCGAGTCGCGACCGCACGACCTCGACCTCTGAGCGGCCCGGTGACGGCCCCGGCCGGCGACCCGCTCCACGTCTGGATCACGCCCACGCCCGTCCCGGGCGCGCCGCCGGGCCGGCGGCTCGGGATCAAGGACCTGTTCGACACGGCGGGCGTGCGCACGACCTACGGCTCGGCGCTGTACGGCGACCACGTCCCGGACCGCGACGCGTCGGCCGTGACCCGGCTGCTCGACGCCGGCTGGGCCGGCGTCGGCAAGACGAACCTGCACGAGTTCGCGTTCGGCGTGACGTCGGAGAACCCGTGGTACGGCGCGGTCGGCAACCCCCACGACCCGACGCGGGTGGCCGGCGGCTCGTCGGGCGGGTCGGCGGCGGGGCTCCTGACGGGCGACTTCGACCTGGGGCTCGGCACCGACACGGCGGGCTCCATCCGGATCCCCGCCTCGGCCTGCGGCGTCGTCGGGTTCAAGCCGGCGTTCGCGGCGGTGCCCCTCGACGGGTGCTTCCCGCTCGTGCCGTGGCTCGACCACGGCGGCCCGATGGCCCGCACCGTCGGGGCCTGCGTCGAGGCCTTCGCCATCCTCGCCGACCGCGCGCCGGCCGTGGCTCTCGACGTGGAGGGGCTGCGCGCCGTCGCGATCCGCCCCGAGGGCGTCCAGGACGACATCGCCGCGGCGGTCGCCGCGGCCGTCGACCGGATGCGCGAGGCCGGGCTCGACGTCACGGACGGCGGGCTCGACGTCACGGACGGCGTCCTGCCGCCCCTGCCCGACGACGCCGTGCGGCTGCGGATGGCGGCGGCGGCCGAGGTCCACGCCGCGACCTTCCCGGCTCGCCGGGAGCGCTACGGCGCGGCCGTGGCGCGGCTGCTCGATCTGGCCCGCGACATCGCCGCGACGCTCGACCGCCCCGCCGCCGAGGCCGTCCTCGCGGGCTGGCGGACGACCGTCGCCGCGCGGCTCGCCCCGTACCACCTGCTGGTGCTGCCGACGCTGCCGATCACGCCGCCCCGGATCGGCGATCCCGACCCCCGGAACCGCAACCGCCTGCTGTCACTGACCCAGCCGTTCAACTTCCTCGGCCTCCCGGCCGTGACGGTGCCGTGCGGCACCGACACGGCCGGGATGCCCGTCGGGCTCCAGATCGTCGGTCACGACGACGACGTCGTGCTCGGCGCGGCGCTCACGCTCGAGCCTGTCATCCGGCCGGGGGGCGCCCCCGCGGGTTGACCTCCGAGACCGTGAACGGCAGCACCGGCGTGCCGGACTGGCGCTTGTCGAACTGCGAGTTGACCACCAGGAGGTTCCGGCGGGCCCGGGCCACGGTGGTCGGGAACGCGAACGTCGGGTCCTCGATCACCGCGCGGACCGTGCCGCTCGTGAGATTCCGCGAGAGCCGGATCCGCTCGATCCGCCCGAGCGCGTTCCGGACCACGAAGAGGGTGCGCCCCTCGAGCAGCAGGCCGTCCCCGGCCGTGATCAGCCCGTCGAGCGCGACGCGGGTCACGCGCTTCGTGGCCACGTCGATGCGGAAGAGGAAGCCGGTGTTCGACTGCACGACGAGGAGGGTCCGCCCGTCGGGCGTGGCGGCGATGCCGTTGACGTTGAAGCCCGGCGTGTACTGCAGCGGCGTGCCTTCGAAGCAGAGCCACTGCTCGTAGCGGATGCGGCGACCCGGGCGGTTCGTGATCCGGTAGAGCACCGGCGAGAGCGAGTCGGTCGCGTACGCCGTCCCGCCACGCGTGACCGCGATGTCGTTGACGAACGTCTGCGCCGCCGGCTTGCCGTTCGAGAAGCGGGCCAGCAGCGCCTTCGTGTCGGTGTCGTACACCCAGATGCCGCCGGTCGACCCGCCCGCGACGTAGAGGCGCCCGCGCCGATCGTCGACCTTCAGGCCGATGGCCGTCGAGCGCCCGTCGGTGCCCGGCGGGAGCCAGACCTGGGCGGAGCCGCCGCCCAGGCGTCCGCGGAAGATCGTGCCGTCGGTGGTGCTCGAGACGTAGAACGACCGCCGCGACGGCTCGTAGGCGATGCCTTCAGGGTAGACGGCCGCGCCGGGCAGCACGTACGTGCGGATCGCGGCGGCGCGTGCGTCGGCCGCCGGCGCTGCGACCGCGGCCGGCGCGACCCCGAGAGCGCCGACCGCCGCGAGGGTGACGAGGGTGGGACGCGTCACATCGACTCCTTCCGAAGGCTGGCGGCCGCCGCCCATCGGCGGGCGGCGGGTTCGTACCCCGAACGGGATACGCCGCAACGCGTCAGAAGGTTTTCCCGCCGTCGACGGACGCGAACAGCCGGCCGTTCTCGGCCACTGCGAAGACCAGCGAGCCGTTGCGCGGGCTGACGGCCACGCGCGCTGCGGTCAGGGGTCGCTCGTCCCAGGTCAGGCCGCCGTCGCGGGAGATCGCCACCAGCGAGTTGGCGATCACCACGAGATCCGGGTCGACCATCGTCGTCGCGACGTCGCCCGCGAACGACACGCCGGGCAGACGGCGCCACACGGCCCCCAGGTTCGTCGAGACGAGCAGCCCGCCGGATCCGCACGCCGCGTAGAGCCGTGCCCCGCCGCCCTCCTGCGCTGCCGCGGCCAGGGCCCGCGGCCGCCGACACAGACCGACGGCGGGCAGACGGCGCCAACGACCGGCCTCGTCGTTCGAGTACCAGAGCCGGACCCGGTCGCCGACCGTGCCGACGGCCCACAGGCGTCCCTGTTGCGGGGCCGACGCGAGAGCCGTCACCGTCTCCCCGAACGGCCACTCCACCACAGGCCCGCGTCGTTCACGGAGCCCGAGGTCCATGACCTGGACGGTCCGTCCGCGGCTGATCAGCGCCTGTCGACGGGTGTAGCCGATGGCGCGCGCCTCGGACGCCCGCGGCACCGGGGAGCGATAGCTCCGGCCGGCGTCCTCGGTCACGACGACCTCCGCCGCCGAGCCGATCACGAGCGGGCCCTGCGAGTCGTTCGTCACCGACAGGAAGGTCGGCCGCTCGACGCTCTCGGGCACCGCCCGGTCGACGCCGCCGCCGCCGAGCCCGCACCCCGCCGCGACCAGGAGCGACACGACGGCGAGAAGGGCGGGGACGGGTGGA
>CADCWC010000322.1 GCA_902806305.1 uncultured Thermoleophilia bacterium
GGCGTCAGCCCGTGGTCCTTCAACGCGTCCCGCTCGGCCGCTTCGAGCCGCCGGCCGACGAGGCCGAGCGCGCGGGCGAGCGCCCGCGCATCGTGCGGCTCGTCGCCGGCCGCCCGGGGCCCTCGGGGGAATTCGTTCACGTACCTATGAAGGTACGTGAAGGACGTCAGGCCCGCGACGCGAGGTGCGTGCCGACCTTCCGCTTGATGCGTTGCAGCGCGTTGTCGACGGCCTTCGCGTCGCAGCCGAGCTCCTCGGCGATCGTCTCGTACGACTCGCCTTCCATGAAGCGCGTGAGCACGGCGGACTCCAGGCGCGAGAGGCCCGCGCCGAGGACGCCTACGAGCGCGGAGAGCTCCTCGCTCGAGATGACGCGGCTGCAGGGGTCGTTGACGGCCGGGCCGGCCAGCGCGTCGCCCAGCGTCGAGTCACCGCTCTCGGCCTCCTGCCCGGCGGGCGTGTGGCTGAACGAGACGTAGCCGTTGAGCGGCGCGTGCTTGAAGCGCCGTGCACCCTTGATGGCCGTGATGATCTGACGGGTGATGCACAGCTCGGCGAACGAGCGGAAGCTCGTGTCCTTGTCGACGCGATAGTCCCGGACGGCCTTGTAGAGGCCGATCAGCCCCTCCTGATGGAGGTCCTCGGCATCGCCGCCGGCCAGGAAGTAGCTCGAGGCCTTCATCCGGACGAAGCCGCTGTAGCGCCGGAGGAGGGCGTCCTGGGCCCTGCTGTCGCCGTTCCGAGCGCGCAGCACGAGGACCAGGTCGTCGTGATCACGGACCCTGGGACGTGGAGCGACGGGCTGGGGGACGGCGGCGTTCACGGTGAGCGTGCCCTTCGGACGGAGGCCGGCGACAGTGCGGTCCATCCTTGACCCTCAACCTACGGTCAAGAATGAGCTTACGGGCGGGATGCTGGCAGATCGAGCCGAGCATTGCAAACGCAAGCGCAAAAGCGGCAGAGAAACGAACACACGTTCGCTATCGGCGGGCCCTCAAGCTCAGATCGAACGTCGACCGTGCCGCCCGGCGGCGCGGGCGGCCTGCGGAACGCTCAGCCCTGGTGTGGGACGGCCAGGTCGCGTTGGCGCACGGCCTCGTAGAGCAGCACCGCGGCCGCGACCGAGGCGTTGAGTGACCCGATCCGTCCGCGCAGCGGGATGCGGACCAGTCCGTCGCACGACGCACGCACCCGGGGCCGGACGCCCCTGCCCTCGGCGCCGATCACGAGCACGGCCCCGTCGGAGAGGTCGACGTCCGTGTGGCGCTGGGTGCCCTCGGCGGCCGCGGCCCAGCACCAGAGGCCGGGCCGCTGGGCGCGCGTCAACCAGTCGGCCAGGTTCGGCACGACGGCGATCGGGAGATGCTCGACCGCGCCGGCGGACGCCTTGCACACCGCGGCCGTCACCACCGCGGAGCGGTGCCGCGGGATGACGAGGCCGTCGGCGCCCGCGCACTCGGCGGAACGGGCGACGGCACCGAGGTTCTGCGGGTCCGTGATCTCGTCGAGGGCGACGATCAGCGGGCGATCGCGGGCGAGCAGCTCATCGGCGTCGGCGTACGGGTAGGCGTCGGCGTGCCCGACGACGCCCTGATGATCGCGGCTTCCCGCCAGGTCGTCGAGCGCCGCCGGCGCGACGATCTGCGGCCGTGGAGCCGACGCCGGCAGCGGGCCGAGCGCCTCCAGTCCGCGCTCGGTGGCGAACAGCTCCCGTACTCGGCGCCGCCCGACGAGGGCCTCCGCGACGGGATTCCGCCCGTAGACGACGTCGGGTCCCCGGCCGGTCACCTCGGGACGAGCTCGGGCCCGCGCGGGGTGTCGCGCACGCTCCAGCCGCGCGCCGCGAGCTCGTCGCGCAGCTCGTCCGCCCGACCGAAGTCACGCTCGAGTCGTGCCGCCTGACGCGCGTCGGCCAACCGCCGGACCTCCTCCGGCACCGGTGGCTCGCCGCCCGCGTCGAGACCGGCCAGCCCGAGGACGTCGAGCCGGTCGACGAGCACGTCCGCGGCTCCCGCGACCGCCTGCGACGAGACGCCTCCCTCGTCGAGCGCCGCGTTCAGGACACGCACGAGGCCGAACAGCGCCGCGAGTGCCTGGGGTGTGGACAGGTCGTCGTCGAGCGCCGCGTCGAACTCGCGGCCGGCCGACACAGCGGCCGCCCCGAGGGCATCGTCGCCCCGGTCGGGCTCAGTGACGGACGTGTGGGCGCGCGCGCGACGCAGGACCTCGCGCAGCCGCTCGGCGGAGGCGCGCGCGGCGGTCAGCGTGTCGTCGCTGTAGTCGACGGGCCCACGGTAGTGCGCCCCGGCGAACAGCAGGAGCAGCGTCTCGGGGCCCCAGGCGTCGAGTGCGTCGCGGAGACGCGTGACGTTGCCGACGGACTTGGACATCTTGTCGCCCGAGAACCGGAGCATCCCGTTGTGGAGCCACGTGCGGACGAACGGTCGCTCGGTCGCTCCCTCCGACTGGGCCCGCTCGTTCTCGTGGTGCGGGAAGATCAGGTCGAGGCCGCCCCCGTGGACGTCGAAGTCGTCGCCGAGGTGCCGGCGGGCCATCGCCGAGCACTCGATGTGCCAGCCCGGCCGGCCGCGACCCCAGGGCGCGTCCCAGGCCGTGTCCTCCCCGGGCTTCTCGGCCTTCCAGAGCGCGAAGTCGAGGGGCGACCGCTTGCCCTCGCCCGGCTCGACCCGGCCCTCCTCGAGGAGCTGGTCGAGCCGCTGCCGTGAGAGCCGCCCGTACGCCGGGAACCGCTCGACGGCGAAGTAGACGTCGCCGTCGACGGCATAGGCCAGGCCGCGCTCGATCAGCGTGCCGATCAGCTCGACGATGTCGGAGATCGTGTCGGTGACGAGCGGCTCGACGTCGGGTCGTCCCAGGCCGAGCCGCGACGTGTCCTCGAGGTACGCATCGGCGTAGCGCCGGGCGAGCTCGTCGCTCGGCACACCCTCGGCCCGGGCCGCCTCGTAGATCTTGTCGTTGACGTCCGTGACGTTGACCACGACGGTCGGCTCGACGCCGCTCCGCCGCACGTGCCGCCGGAGCAGCATGGCGATCCAGAACGGCCGGGCGTTGCCCACGTGGATGTACGAGTAGACCGTGGGACCGCAGCTGTAGACGGCGAGCCGACCGGGGTCCCGCGGCTCGACCGCGCGCACCTCGCGACTGAGGCTGTCGTAGAGCCGGAGGGTCATGCGGCGGCCGCCACGGTGGCGGCCGCTCGCCCGAGCGCGTCGTCGCGTTCCACGGCCGCGACGACGTAGGGCAGCTGCAGACCTCGGTCGCGGCCCGTCAGGGCGAGCCGCACGCCGTGCTGTACCTGTCGGGCGGTCAACGACGCGGCCGCACCCCGGCGCTTCAGGTCCCCGATCAGCTGCGTCGCGTCGTCGAGGTCGAGGAACGGCTCCGGCCAGCCCGCGCGGAGCTCGGCGAACAGACGCACGGCGTCGAGCTCGCCCGCCTCGAGGCGTGGCGTGGTGCGTGGCGCCCGCACGACGGCCTCGGCCTCCTCCGACGCCTCGACCAGCGTGTGGCACCCCTTCAGCCCAGGTCCGAGCGCCGTCAGCTGGGCCGGATGGACCGCCACGCCCCGCAGCTCGAGCACGGCGCCGACCCGCCGCGCGAGCTCGAGCGCGTTCAGCCGCTTCAGGTGCTCCTGGGACAGCCAGTCGAGCCGCCCGAGGTCGAACCGACTCGGGCCGCGCGACAGATGGGAGAGCTCGAACCGCGCCGCGAGCGCGCCGAGCAGCGCCGGCTCGTCGCCGACCGCGGGGCAGGCGAGCTGGGCCAGGTAGTTGAACAGCGCCTCGGATGGGTAGCCCGCGCCGCGCAGCTCCGCGATCGAGGGGGCGTCATGGCGCTTCGAGAGCTTGGTCCCGTCCTCGCCGACGAGCAGCGCCGTGTGGGCGTACCGCGGCGCCCGCAGCTCGAGCGCGTCGAGCAGCACGAGCTGCCGGGCCGTGTTCGTCAGGTGGTCCTCGCCCCGGATCACGTGCGAGACCTCCATCAGCGCGTCGTCGACGGCCGTGGCCAGCGAGTAGGTCGCCGTGCCGTCGCTGCGCAGGAGGACGAAGTCCGAGACGGCCCCGGCCGGCACGCGCACGTCGCCGCGGGCGGCGTCCGGGACGGTCACGTCGCGCTGCGGCATGCGGAAGTGGACGGCGTCGGTGCCGTCCTCGCGGTAGGCCTGCCCCGCGGCGAGCAGGCGCTGGGCGTGCTCGCGGTAGAGCGGCTGGCGCTCGGACTGGCGGTAGGGTCCGTAGGGTCCGCCGTCGGTCGGCCCCTCGTCGAAGCGCAGGCCGAGCCACTCGGCGTCCTGCCGGATGACGCTCTCGAGCGCGCGCCGCGACCGCGCGGCGTCCGTGTCGTCGATGCGGAGGACCACCGAACCGCCCGCCCGACGGGCGAACAGGAAGTTGGCCACCGCCGCGAGGGCGCTGCCGAGGTGCAGCGTGCCCGTCGGCGACGGGGCGAAGCGCACGCGGACCGCCGACATGGTCGGAGGCTACCATCGGGGTCGTGGCCGCCCGCGCCGAGCAGATGACCCTTCTCGGGCCCGACCGGCCCGACGGCCCGATCCCGCCTGAGCAGCTCGTCGAGGCGGTGCTCGCCTGGTACGCGGACCGCGGGCGCGACCTCCCGTGGCGTCGGACCCGTGATCCGTACGCGATCCTCGTCTCGGAACTGATGCTGCAGCAGACGCAGGTCGCACGGGTGATCCCGCGCTACGAGGCCTGGCTCGAGCGCTGGCCGACGGCACGCACGCTCGCCGACGCACCCGTCGCCGACGTCATCGCGGCCTGGAACGGCCTGGGCTACAACCGTCGGGCGGTGAACCTCCACGCCGCCGCGCGGATCCTGGCCGACGAGGGGGTGCCCACGGACCTCGAGGGCCTGCGGCGCCTCCCGGGCGTCGGCCCCTACACCGCGGCGGCGGTGGCGTGCTTCGCGCTCGGCCAGGACGTGATCCCGGTCGACGTGAACGTGCGGCGGGTGTTGGACCGAGCCGCCGCCGTCGTCGCC
>CADCWC010000323.1 GCA_902806305.1 uncultured Thermoleophilia bacterium
GCCGATTCGCACGAGGCGCACGACGACGACCGCGACCGCGGCGATTGCCACGAGGGACAGGACCAGCTGGACGTCGAGGACCGGCAGGCCATCGAAGCGCATCGGCCTAGGGTAGTCGCGAGCGGGCCCCGTGGGCGGCCGCGGACCGGGGCAGGACGGTGGCGACCGGGACCGGCCCCTGCGGGGCGGGCCCTGCGCGGCGGGCGGGAGCGTCCCCTGCGGCTTGTGCGGTCAGGCGGACGCGGCGCTCACGTGCGCGGCATCGCGGCCGGTCCCCTCCCCGCCCGGCGCGCCGAGCCGTGCCGACACGGCCGCCGCGGCCTCCCGCGCATGAGCGGCGAGCTCCGGGAGCCGCTTCGGGGTCACCCGGAACGCCGGCCCCCAGATGTGAACGGCCGCGACGACATTCCCGCGCGCATCGTGGACCGGGGCCGCGACCGCGTTCAGTCCGATGTCGTACTCGCCGATCGCCGTTGCCCAGCCGCGACGACGGACCCGCACCAGCTCCTCCAGCAGTGGCTCGAGCTGGACGAGCGTGCGCTCCGTGCAGGCGCGGAGGCCGCCACGGACGATCCGGAGCACGTCCCGCTCGGCCAGCGCCGCGAGGAGCACCTTGCCGGACGCGACGCAGTGGAGCGGCGTCGGCCGGCCCGTCCAGTCGCCGACCGCGGCCACGTTCGGCGCATCGGCCTGGGCCACGGTCAGCATCCGGTCACCGTCAAGGACGCCGATCCCCGTCGTCTCGCGGGTCAGCCGGGCGACGCGCTCGAGCTCGTCGATCGCGATCGATCGCAGGTCCAGCGTCCGCTCCGCGCGCTGCGCGAGCCGGATGACCACGAGGCCCAGCCGGTAGCGGCCGCTCTCCTCGTCCTGCTCGACCAGGCCGCGCTTCTCGAGGGTCGCGAGGAGCCGGGACGCCGTCGACTTGTGGAGGCCGAGCCGGCGTGCCAGCTCCGTCACGCCCGCCTCACCCTGGCTCTCGCCGAGCGCCAGCAGGAGGGCGGCCGCGCGGTCGACGGACCGGACCGCGTTCCCGTCGAGCGTCATCCTCGCCTCCTCGCTGTTGATCGCCTCAGTGGGCGGTCGCCTGACCGAGCTCGCCGCGGGCCCGGGCTTCGAGCGCCGCATCGAGCGCGGAGCCAAAGGCTCCGATGACCTCGTCCACCGTGTCGCCCTGGGCGTGGGCCTCGCAGATGAACCAGGGCTCACGGCTGTCCGGCTCGGGCATCGCGCCGCGGGCCTGCATGCCGACCGCGATCGCGTCGTAGAGCTCGTGGTCCGTGTTCGCCCAGTCACGGTACTCCGATGGGTCGGTCTCCGTGAACATGATGCCGAACATCGACGGATGACCGGTGATCACGTGCGCCAGTCCGCGGCGCTCGAGCAGCTCGCGGATGCCGGCCTGGATCGCCTCACCGGTGGCGCGGATCGTGTCGAGCGCGTCCGTGTCGCGGATGATCTCGAGCGTCCTGACGGCCGCGGCCGCCGCCACGCGGTTGCCGGCGTACGTGCCGCCGTGCGAGACCTTGTCCGGCAGCACCGACATGATGTCGCGCCGGCCGCCGAACGCGGCGGCGGGATAGCCGTTGCCCATCGCCTTGGCGAACGTGCCGAGGTCGGGCGTGATGCCGAAGTACTCGGCGGCACCGCCGCGGGCGAACCGGAAGCCCGTCTTGACCTCGTCGAAGATCAGCAGGATCCCGAACTCCTCGGTCAGCTCGCGCATCGCCTGGTGGAAGCCGGGCTTCGGCATGATCCCCTGCGCGTTGCCGAGGACCGGCTCCACGATGATCGCCGCGATGTCGTGCCCCTCGCGCTCGAACAGCCGGCGCAGGCCCTCGAGGTTGTTGTAGCGGGCCGGGATGATCGTGTCGGCGACCGCGTCCGGGATCCCCCGCCCCCAGGCGAGCCGGACGGGCGCATCCGGGTCGCCGAGCTGGCTCATGTCGTCCGGTGCGACGCTGATCAGCGCGTAGTCGTGGACGCCGTGGTACTGGCCCTCGAACTTCACGATCTTCGTCCGGCCGGTGTACGCCCTCGCGACGCGCATCGCGTGCATCGTCGCCTCGGTGCCCGAGACGGTCATGCGGGCCATGTCGACCCAGCCGGTCAGCTCGCACAGGAGCTCGATGGTCCGGACCTCGTCCTCGCTCGTCAGCGAGAAGCTGACGCCGCGGCGCATCCGCTCGTTGACGTAGTCGTCGACCCGGTCGTCACCGTGACCGAGGATGACCGGCCCGTAGCCCATCCGCAGGTCCACGAACTCGTTGCCGTCCATGTCCCAGACACGGCCGCCCTTGCCCCGGTCGACGTAGATGGTGGCATCGCCCCAGGCCCGGAAGTTGGAGTCCGTCCCGCCCGGCATGTGGCCGAGCGCACGGCGGTACATCTCGAGCTGGCGGGCGCGGGCAACATCGCGGACGGGAGCGGGCGATTGGGCCGCCATGATTCCTCCGGACGGAACGGTGGTCGGTGGCGTCGCCTGGACGCCGGGGCGCCATCGTGGCACACGGTCCGTGCCCGAGTCAACGCGAGAATCGCACGAGGAGTGCTCCGAACCGAGTGAATTCGCACGGATGCGCAAGCACCGCCGTGCGATGCGTCGGGAAGCGGTGCGTCGCCCCTACCCGTTCCGCCCGAACAGCGGCAGCTGCTGGTTGGCGCGCTCGACCTCCGGATCGAGCCCGAGCAGCGGCTCGAGGGCGTTGAGATCGATCGGGTCGGCGGCGAGGAACGCGCGGAGGTGCGGCCACTTCACGATGTGCCAGTTGCCGTCGCGGACTGCGGCGCGCAGGAGCGGCGACCGCGCGAGCTTGTAGCGGACCAGCTCGGTTCGCTCGGCCGGGATCGCGAGGAAGCGGACGAGGCGGTCGTCCTGCGGAATCCGGGCGTGCCGGCGAAGGAGCACGTCACCGAGCATCGCGGTCCACTCGACCTCGAACAGGAACGCGGCCCGGCTGCCGGCGTACCAGATGCAGTCGACGGCCGCGATGTCGTCGACCGGCGCACGGGCGATGAGCGGCAGCCGCAGGTTCCGCTCGCGCTCCGTCAGCCACTCCCAGAGGCGCCGATCCCCGACCCGGCGGGTCTGCTCCCGCGCGCCGAGCCAGACGTCGAGCCCGAGGCGATGGCCACCGTCGGCCAGTGCGGCGAGCAGCTCGGTGTGCTCGTGCGAGCGCGCGACAAGGTCCTCGTCGGTCGTCAGCCCGTCAGCCCCGTCCGTGCGGCTCCGGTAGCTCTCCAGGCAGGCCCGGAGGAGCTCCGCGTCGGGCTGGTCGTGGGCGCCGAAGAGCGAACCGATCCGTTGGCCGAACGCGCGCTCCGGCAGCGGGCCGGCCGTGGAGAGGAGGCTGTAGACGGCCCATTCGACCCGGTCCGCCAGCGATGCCGCCGCACCGCCCCGCTCGTCGCGGTCGCCGAGCCACCAGCGTCCCGGTTCGACCTCCACCAGACGCCGCTGCGTCGGGCGGCGCAGCTCCTCCTCGATGAGCGAGGTCAGCCGCTCGACGACGTCCCCGGTCGAGCCGTCGAGCGCCGGACCGGCGGGCCCGCCCGCGACGAGCCGGCGGAGGTGTCCCGCCTGGTCGAGGGCGACGAGGATCTCGGTCGCGAGCTGCTCGAGCCGTGCCGGCTCGCCGCGGTGTGCCAGGACGGTGACCGCGGTGTCCGTGACGACCCGTGCGGCGTCTGCCGGCGAGAACGGACGGGCGTCCACCCGTTCGGGCGGGGAGAAGAGCCCCGGTCCCGGCACGATCTCGGGGTCGCCCGGTCCGCCGGGAACGGGCGGCAGCGAGACGTTCGCCCGCGTCCTCGGCCCCGGCGGGGCGCTGGCGCTCGGCGGGGTCAGCTCGAGGACCGCGCCCCGGTCCTCGTCGGCGTCAACGAGATGCGCGCCTGCGAGCCGGTAGCCGGCGCCTGCCGCGCCGAGCGCCGCTGCCGCCAGGGGTGCGACGCCTGCGCCGTTCAAGAGGAGCACGGCACGTCCGTGGACGTCGAGGAGCGGCTCGATCCCCTCCAGCGCGCGGCGGACGGCGACCACACTCCAGCCGGCCGGCGGCACGAACGGCGGCCCCAGGAGCGGCTCGACCGGGAGCGTCCGGACCGCCTCTGCACCGAGGGTCCAGCCGGTGGCGTGGAACGCGAGCGCCAGTCCCTGCTGCGTCGGGGTGGCGGGCGGCTGCCCGATCGCGAGCCGCACGGGTCGCGGGCGATCCTGCTCGACGAGCTCGCTCGCCTGGCGGGCCAGGTCGTCCAGCACCGTCGGCCCGACCGCCGTGACGAGCACGCCGCTCGGGTCGTCCGCGAGCTCGCGCAGCGTCGGGATGAAGCGGGCGTGACCAGAGGTGTCCGTCGAGACCTCGTCCGGCTCGGGCGGCTGCGGCAGGCCGTCCCGGAGCGCCGCGAACGCGGCAGCAAAGGCGCGCCACGGGTGACGCTCGAGACGAACCGGTCCGTCGGGCTGCCGGACGCGCCCGTCGGAGATCTCGAGTGGGGCGACCTCCCCGTCCGCGCCGGCCAGTCCGCTCGCCGGCCCGATCGACCCGAGGAGCGCAAGCCGGAGGGCCGCCTCGATCGGCTCGGCCCGGACCGTTCCCTCGATCGCCTCGGCGATCCAGACGAGGCCGGCAAGCTGCCGGTGGGTGTGCAGCCCGAGCAGGTCGTCGACCAGCGGGCGGCCATCGTCTGGGACCGGAAAGCGAGCCGCGGCGGCAGCCCGGATCTCCTCGAACCCGGGCCGCGGCCGGGATCGTTCGATGTCCCGTTCGTCGACCGGTCCCCGCTCGATCACCGGCTCCGCCCCGTCACCGGCGCAAGCCTGGCAGGCGATGTGGCTCGCAATCGGCGTCCACGACACGGCCGGGTCGCCGTCGGTCGGGCGTCCCCACTCGAACGCCTCGGCGACCGCCGCGGCCTCACAGCGCGGGCACCACGTCAGGAACAGCTCATCGATGGCCGCCTCGAGGCCCAGCTCGCCGACCGGCACCGCTGCGAGGGCCGCCAGCGCCGCCTCCA
>CADCWC010000324.1 GCA_902806305.1 uncultured Thermoleophilia bacterium
ATGGCGCCGCCCGGCCCCGCCGTCGTTCGCGGGCGGTCCGGGCTTCAGCCGCCGAAGTCGAACCAGTCGGCGCCGTGGCGGGCCAACCGGTCGCGGAACGACCCGCGTGGGTACTCGGCCGGCCAGGGCGTCAGGGCGTGCTCGAAGCGCGCGATGCCCGCGGCCGCGTAGAGCGCCGCCGCCGCGGCCGTCCGCCGCTCGGCGCTGCTGAACGGCGCGCCCCGCGCGACCTCGTAGGCACGGACGAAGGCGGCCGCCTCCTCCGGCGACGGCGCAGGCTCGACCGGCAGCTCCCACGTGGCCGTGAAGCCCCGGGCCGCCTCGCCGAGGATGACCGGCTCGGCCGCCACGGCGAGGCTGTCCCAGTCGTAGACGGCCACGGCCGAGGCACCGTCCCAGCCGAGGTTCTTCACGGACCAGTCGATGTGCCCGAGCACCCGCTCGCCGGCCGGGTCGGCCACGACGGCCTGGGCCGGTCGCGCGACCGCGTCGATCCACTCGGCCCCGGCGTGCGTCGCGGCCAGGTCGAAGATCGGCGAGTGCGGCACGCCCCAGAGCGCGCCGGGGGCGGGGCGGCCGGGCCGCCGCTCGAGCGCCAGCACGGCCAGGTCGCGACGGCGCTCGGCGAGGATCGCACCTCCCTCGCGGACGAGCGCGGCCAGCGTCCGGGCCATCGCGTCGCGGACCGCGGGGTCGTGGGCGTCGGCCACGCCACCCGGCCGGTAGCCGTCGATGACGGCGAGCCCCCGGCCGAACGGGACGGGACCGGCGAGCGGCGGCGGGGCCGGGAACCCGCCCGCGGCGAGCGCCGCCTGCACATCGCGGACCGCGCCGAGCACGGCGGCGGGGTGCAGGTCCCGGGAGGCCTTCACGACGATGCGGCGGCCGTCGGCGAGGACGAGACCGCACACCGTCCCGGCGCTCGAGGCGTAGAACAGGCCACCCGAGACCGGGACCCCCATGACGACCCGGGCCACGTCCTCGAAGGCCCGCGCGATGGCCGCCGGATCGGTCAGGCCGAGCAGCTCCTGCTCCACCGCCGTCTCACCGTCGCGGCGGAGGCGCTCGGCGACGACTTCCGCTGTCGGACGGACCGTCGGAGGCCCGCTCACCCGCTCAGTCGGGCTTGACGATCATGAGGTACAGGTTGAGCAGTGGCAGCACGGTCGCCACGGTGCCGAAGACCGCCCAGATCGTCGACAGCCGCCAGTAGCGGTCCGGGATCGAGCCGCCCGTGCGGAACTGCCGGGCCAGCCGCGCCTGCGCGACCTGCACGGGCACGAGCACGGCGACCCAGATCACGCCGGAGGCCACGAACAGCCACCAGCCCCAGGTCAGCCAGGTCGGCCCGCCGACGCCCCCGAACCGGTCGGCCATGACGCTCCCCGAGACGGCGATCAACGTCGCCCCGGTCGCCGTGAACGCGACGTCGGTGACGGTGACGAGCCGCTGCGCGTAGGCCACGACCACCGGGCTGCGGGTGCGGTCGGCCAGCAGCTTCCAGACCGCCGTGACGGCGATGTTCCCCAGGAACACGACGACCCCGAGGACGTGCACGACCAGCCACCCCTCGTGACTCACATCGCCCGCCGCGCGCCGCCCACGCCCGGAGTATCGGACCGGCCGGGGGCGGCCGCAACCGCCGGCGGGAACTCACCCGAGCAGGGCCCGGAGCTCCTCCGGCGCGGAGACGGGCCGACGGCAGGCGAACCGCTCACAGACGTACGCGGCCGCCGCGCCGTCGAGCGGTCCGCGGCCCGCGAGCAGCGGCACGGCCTCGAAGCGCGGGTCGTCGGGGTCACCGATCGCCACCACGCGTCGTGGATCGGGGCGCTCGTCGAGCACCGCCCGGAGTGCGTCTCGGCCGGCCGCCTCCGGGCCGCCGACGATCGCCACCTCACGGGGCACGGCGAGGTGCTGGTCGAGCACGCCGAGCAGCCGACCGAAGGCCTGCGGGGCGCGCGTCACGGTGTCGCGCACGAGGCGGAGCGCCGCCTCGGCCCGATCCTCCCAGTCGCGGCGACCGTAGATCCGCCCGAGCCGCAGGAGGTTCGAGGCGATCAGCGAGCTGCCGCTGGGCGCGGGGTTGTCGTCGACGTCCTTCGTCCGCGCCACCAGCTGCTCCCCGCCCGTCGGGGCGAGGAAGAACCCGCCCGCGACCGGGTCGTCGAACAGCTCCAGCGCCAGCTCCGTCAGCCGCCGCGACTCCTCCAGCCACCGGAGGTCGCCGGTGGCGAGGTGGAGGGCGAGCAGGCCGTCCGCCACCGCGCCGTAGTCGTCGGCGAAGCCGTCGATCTTCGCCTGGCCCGCGCGGAAGCTCCGGTGAAGGCCGCCGTCCGGACGGGACAACGGTCCGAGCAGGAACTCGGCCAGCCGCATCGCTCGGTCCACGAGCCCCCGTTCGCCGAACACGCGCCCGGCGGTCGCGAAGGCCCGCAGCGCGAGGCCGTTCCAGGCGGCGAGCGCCTTGTCGTCCCGGCCCGGTTGCGCTCTGGTCGCCCGGGCGGCCAGCAGGCGCTCCTGGGCCCGCCGCAACCGCGCGTGGGCCTCGTCGGCCGGCACGCCCGCGGCCAGGGCGGCCCGTTCGGGCGTCGTGACGACGGACAGCACGTTCGAGCCCTCGAAGTTCCCGCGCTGCGTGATGCCCCAGTACGCGCAGGCGAGCGCGGCGTCCTCCGGGCCGATCACCGCCTCGACCTCGGCGGGGGTCCAGACGAAGGTCGTGCCCTCGTGGCCCTCGGTGTCCGCGTCCGTCCCGGAGGCGAAGCCGCCCTCGGCCAGGCTCATGTCGCGTTCCAGGTAGGCGAACGTGCGCAGCGCCACGTCGCGGTACCGGTCGACGCCGGTGACCTGCCACGCCGTCGTGTAGGCGTCGGCCAGGAGGGCGTTGTCGTACAGCATCTTCTCGAAGTGCGGGACGAGCCAGACGGCGTCCACGGCGTAGCGGTGGAAGCCGCCGCCGAGCTGGTCGTGGATGCCCCCGTCGGCGATCCGGTCGAGCGTGTGGAGAGCCATCGCCCGGGCGTCCTCGCGGCCGAGGCCGAGCAGCGTCGTCAGAAGCGCGGAGGGTGGGAACTTCGGCGCTCCGCCGAAGCCGCCCTGCACGGGGTCGTACTGCCGCGCGAGGACGGTCAACGCCCCGTCGAGCAGCTCGGGTCCGAGCGCGCCCGTCGAGGGCTGCAGCGCCTCCGAGCGGCGCACGGCCTCGACGAGCTGCGACGCCGCCCGCGCGATCTCGTCGGGCCGCCGGCGGTAGGCCTCGGCGACGCCTTCGAGCACCTGGCGGAAGCTCGGCAGGCCGTGCCGCTCCTCGGGCGGGAAGTACGTGCCACCGAAGAACGGCTCGCCGGCCGGGGTGAGGAAGACGGTCATCGGCCAGCCGCCGTGCCCGGTCATGGCCACCACGGCGTCCATGTACAGGGCGTCGACGTCGGGCCGTTCCTCGCGGTCGACCTTGATGTTCACGTAGTGCCGGTTCATGACCTCGGCGGCGCCCGGGTCCTCGAACGACTCGTGGGCCATGACGTGGCACCAGTGGCACGAGGAGTAGCCGACCGACAGCAGCACGGGTCGGTCCTCGGCCCGTGCCCGCGCGAAGGCCTCCTCGCCCCACGGATACCACTCGACCGGGTTGTCGGCGTGCTGGAGGAGGTAGGGCGACGTCTCGTGGGCGAGTCGGTTCATGGTGCCGTCTGCCCGCACGCCGCCGCGTTATGCGTCAACGCGCCTGGGCCACTCCCGAGGTCCGGAGCCTCTCCTCGACGACTCCGCCGGATCGCGGCGCGCGGGCCGTCAGGACCGCGAGCGACGCAGGCCCGCGAGGCGGGCGACGCGGGCCAGGTTCACGCCCCAGCCGAGACCGAACGCGCGCGGGACGAGCAGCCGGTCGCTGGAGGTGTTCCACCAGGTCCGCCGGATCCGCGAGAGCCGCGGCACCCGGAAGTCGTAGGGGACGCCCAGCACGCGGCCGTGCCAGCGACGCCGCGCCCTCGGCGTCCGCAGCTCCTGGGCCACCGCCGCCGCCGCGATGCCCGCCGCGGCCGCGCCGACCACCCGGCTCGCCCGCCTCCCCGTCTTCCCTGCTCGCATCCCTCGACCTCCTCGCGTCGTCGTCCGCGTCGTCTGCGACCGGACGTCGTTCCAGAGCCTCATTGTGGGCCGCCGGTCAGACATCGTCCAGGAGCCCTCCGGCGACCGCGGCCGCCAGACGCTCGATGTCGTCGGCGGTGGAGCGGTCGCCCTCGAGGGCCGGCACGACCGCTCGCACCCGTGCGACGACCTCCTCCACGCCGACCCCCGCGCGCAGCGGCCGGTGGTGCTCGACGGCGGCCACGGCGCAGAGCAGCTCGATCGCCACGACCCGGCCGGCCAGCCCGAGCGCGCGCCGCAGCTTGAGGGCCGCGGTGGCTCCCATCGAGTTGAAGTCCTCCATCCCGGCCGACGTGGGGACGTTGTGCGCGCCGGCCGGGTGCGCGAGCACGGCGAGCTCCGCCACGAGCGCGGCGGCCACGTACTGCGGGATCATGAGGCCCGACTCGAGCCCGGGCGAGACGGCGAGGAACGCCGGCAGCCCCGCCGGTCCCGGGGACAGCACGAGCGCCGTGCGCCGCTCGGAGAACGCGGTCAGCTCGGCCACCGCGACCGCCAGGTGGTCGAGCGGCAGGGACAGCGGCTGCCCGTGGAAGTTCCCACCGGAGAGCGCCTCGGGTGGCGATCCGTCGAAGACGAGCGGGTTGTCCGTGACCGCGTCGAGCTCACGGGAGACGACGAGCTCGGCGTGGTCGAGCGCGTCGACGACGGCGCCGAGGACCTGCGGCACGCAGCGGAGCGAGTACGGGTCCTGCACGCGGGCGCAGTTCCGGTGGCTGACCACGATCTCGGACTCCCGGAGCAGCCCGCGCAGGCGCCGCGCCACGGCGATCTGGCCGGGCTGCCGGCGCAGGTCGTGGATGCGCCCGTCGAACGGCGTGTGGGAGCC
>CADCWC010000325.1 GCA_902806305.1 uncultured Thermoleophilia bacterium
CAGGAGGCGCAGCCGGCCCTCCTTCGGCGCGGCGTGGGTCCGCTCGTGCGGGCGGACGACGCGCGCCTCGTAGGGCTCGACCCGGACGAGGCCGATGAAGCCGTCACGGCGGCGCGGCACGCCGTCCGGTCCGGTGTACTCCTGCTCCACCCAGTACAGGCTCGGCTCGTCGTCCGTGACGAGGACGCCATCCTCCTGCCAGCGGCGGAGGAGCTCCGAGACCTCGTCCTCGCGACCCGCCTGCGGCAGGATCAGCCGCACGACGTTGTAGGGGCTCGCCGCCTCGAGCTGCGCCTGGCGGCGGTCGTCGATGACGTCGTACGGCGGCGAGACGACGTCCGCCATCGCGACACGGCCGGCGTCGAAGTGCAGCCCCCGGAACGGGCGGACCGTGGTCTCGGGCCTGGAGTCCGTCACCGGCGCGCACCTTACCGTCCGGTGGACGGGTGAGCGGCCGGTCGCGCGCGTCATCCGGCGGCCCGACGCCCGCCGGCGGGCCGAGCTCGACCGACCCACGGGCGGTACACTCGGCGCGCCCATGGTCGCGCCCCCCGAACGTCCGAGCGGGACGCCCGACAAGGTCTGGGTGCGGGACCTCGCCCCGGGCCAGCTCGTCGACTCGACCTTCGCCGTGGCGCGCAAGGACCGTCGTCGGGCCCGGAACGGCTCCCCGTTCCTGGCCGTCGAGCTCGCCGACCGCACCGGTCGGGTGCGCGGGACCGTCTTCGACGACGTGCCCCTGCTCGACACCCGCTTCGAGCAGGGCGACACGGTCCGGGTTCTCGGCACCGTGGAGGAGTACCGCGGACGGGCGCAGCTGCTCGTCCGCGCGATCGAGCGCATCGAGGCCGGCGACCCGCTGGCCTACGTGCCGGGCGCACGTCGCGACACGGAGGACCTCGACGGGTTCCTCGACTTCCTGGCCGCCGAGATCGCCGACTCGACGCTCCGCGCGCTGGTCGAGGCGCTGCTCGCCGACGGCCGGTTCCGGCCCCGGTTCGCGGGTGCTCCGGCCACCGTCGAGGGGCACCACGCCTACGCGGGCGGCGCCCTCCAGCACACGGTCGCCGTGGCCACGATCTGCCGCGAGATCGCGCAGCTGCACCCCGGTCTCGACGAGTCGGTGCTGGGTGCGGCGGCGTTGACGTTCTGCCTCGGCGCGGCCGACGCCTTCCCGCCCGGCCCGACGATCCACCTCTCCGAGGAGGGCCGTCTGCTCGGCGTCGGACATCTGTCGGCCCGACGGGTGGAGCACGCCGCGGCCCGGCTGCGGTCGCCGCGCGATCGCGTCGTGCCCGTGCTCCACGCCATCGAGTCGCCGCGGCCGCGGACCCCCGAGGCCTCGTGCCTCCAGGCCGCCATCCTGCTCGACGCGGGGGTGCAGGAGGCGCTCGACGCACAGCGTCGGACGGCGCCCGCGGGCCGCCGATCCGGGGCGCCGACCGCCGGACCGGTCGAGGGGTAGGGCTAGCCGCACCCCGAGTGGCGTGCCGTCCGCCGTCCGCTCGGCGGAGGCGGTCGGTAGCGTGGGGACGTTCCACCGATCCCGACCGAGTCCACCCGGAGCGTGTCCATGGCGTTCGCAGCTCTCACCGTCGACCCCGCGCTCGAGCGTGTCCCGCGTCGCCCGTGGACGTCGGACCAGCTCGCGCGGGTCGAGCTGCGGGCGCGCTCCGTCACCGTCCTCGACCGCGCGGACACGGATGCGGCGGCGGCGTCGTTCCGGCCGGCGTACGTCGGGCGCCTGCAGGAGATCCGGCGCCTGCAGGAGGCGCACCGGGCCTGCCTGGCCCGTGCCTACGCGCGACTCGAGGCGCGGCTCGGACACGACCGGGACGCGCTCCTCCGCGAGTGGCGTGCGGTCGCGGGCAGCTGGTCGTTCGCGCGCGTCAACCGGCTGATCGCGGAGCACAACGAGCGCTATCCGGTCGAGCGGAACCTGCCGTTCGATCCGGCCGCCGGCGACTACGCGCCGATCGGCGGGCGACCGTACCGGCGTCCGCTCCTGGACGCTCAGTGGGTGCTCGAGCGGTTCCCGGTCGACGTGACGGCCTGACGCGCGCCCCCTGCGACGCGGGGCACCGTGCGAGAATGCGGCGGTGCTCCGGCTCGCCCTGGCCCAGCTCGACCTGACCGTCGGCGCGCTGGCCGACAACCGGCGCCGGGTCCTCGACGCCTGCGCCGAGGCGGTCGGAGCGGGCGCCGACCTGCTGCTCGCGCCGGAGCTCGCCATCAGCGGCTACCCGCCCGAGGACCTGCTGTTCCGGCCGGCGTTCCTCGACGCCTGCCGGCGGGAGACCGAGGCCCTCGCGGCGGCCGCGCCGCTGCCGGTCCTCTTCGGGACGCCGTGGCTCGACGGCGACCGCGTCCACAACACCGCCGTCCTCGCCGCAGGCGGCGAGATCCGGGCGCTGTACCACAAGCGCGAGCTGCCGAACTACAGCGTCTTCGACGAGGAGCGCACGTTTGCCGCGGGGCGGCAGGACGTCGGCTTCGAGCTCGGCGGCGCGCTGGTGGCGGCGACCGTCTGCGAGGACATCTGGCTGCCGACGACGACCAACCGGCTGGCCCGCGGCGGCGCGACCGTCGTCGTCAACATCTCGGCCTCCCCGTACCACGTCGGCAAGGGCGAGACGCGGGAGGAGATGCTGCGCACGCGCGCGCGCGACGACCTGTGCGTGCTCGCCTACTGCAACCTGGTCGGCGGCCAGGACGAGCTGCTGTTCGACGGCCGGAGCGTCGTGGTCGACCCCGACGGCACCGTGGTGGCGCGCGCGGCGACGTTCGCCGAGGAGCTGCTCGTGTGCGACGTCGACCCGCGCCGGGCGGTGGCCGCACGGCTCGACGATCCGCGCCTGCGTCGCGGCGAGCCGTCGCCGCGCCTCGGGCCCGCCGCCACGCTGAGCCCGTCGCCGCGACCGGCGGCCCGACGGGTCCCGCGCATCGCCGTCCCGCCCGCGTCGCCGGTGGCGGAGCTCTGGGCCGGCCTGCAGGTCGGCCTGCGCGACTACGTCGCGAAGAACGGCTTCGGCTCGGTCCTGCTCGGCCTGTCGGGCGGCGTCGACTCGGCGCTCGTGGCCGCCCTCGCGGCGCTCGCCCTCGGCCCCGAGCGGGTGCTCGCGCTGTCGATGCCGACCCGGTACAACGCCGTTGAGACGCGCTCGGACGCGCGGGTCGTGGCCGAGCGGCTCGGCATCGGGTTCGAGGAGCAGCCGATCGAGGACCTGCGCCTCGCCTTCCACGCGGTCCTGCCGGACACGAGCGGTCTGGCGGCCGAGAACCTGCAGGCCCGGATCCGCGGCATGCTGCTGATGACGCTGTCGAACCAGCACGGCCACCTCGTGCTCACGACGGGCAACAAGTCGGAGACGGCCGTCGGCTACTCGACCCTGTACGGCGACTCGGCGGGCGGCTTCGCGCCGATCAAGGACGTCCCGAAGACGATGGTCTTCGCGCTCTGTCGGCACCTGAACGCCGTCGACGGCCGCGACACCATCCCCGTCTCGATCATCGATCGACCGCCCTCCGCCGAGCTGCGGGACGCCCAGCGGGACGACGAGTCGCTCCCACCCTACGCCGTGCTCGACCCGATCATCGCCGCCTACGTGGAGGGCGACCTGTCGGCCGAGGAGATCGCCGGGGCCGGCCTCTCGGACCTGCCCACCGCGATGCGGATCGCGTCCCTGATCGACCGCGCCGAGTACAAGCGCCGACAGGCGCCGCCCGGCATCAAGCTCTACCCGAAGGCGTTCGGGCGCGACCGGCGGGTGCCGATCACGAACCGCTTCGCCGCCGCGCCGCCCGGCCCCGCTGCGGGCCATCCGGAGCGCGACGGCGACGGAGGCGGCGCCGCGCCCGTCGAGGACCGTCGCCCGGCGACCGACGACGCCCGCCGGGCGCTCACGCGCTGAGTCCGACCCGTCGCGCGGCGGCGATCTCGCGCGCCTCGACCACCCCGTCGACGAGGCCGTAGTCCCGCGCCTCGTCGGCCGACATGAACCGGTCGCGCTCCGTGTCGAGGTGGATCTCGTCGATCGTGCGGCCGGTGTGGTGGGCGAGCACCTCGTCCATCCGCCGGCGGAGGTCGAGCACCTCGCGGGCGTGGATCTCGATGTCGGTCGGCTGGCCCTGGAAGCCGGCCGAGCCCTGGTGGATCATCACCTTCGTGTTCGGCAGCGCGAGGCGCTTGCCGGGCGCCCCGGCCGCGAGCAGGACGGCGGCCATCGACATCGCCATGCCGAAGCAGATGGTCTGCACCGCGGGGCGGATGAACTGCATCGTGTCGTAGATCGCGAGGCCCGCGTAGACCTCGCCGCCGGGCGAGTTGATGTACAGCGAGATGTCCTTGTCGGGGTCCTCGGACTCGAGGTGGATCATCTGGGCCACGATCAGGTTCGCCACGTCGGCCGCGACCGGCGTGCCGAGGAAGACGATCCGCTCGTTGAGCAGACGGGAGTAGATGTCGTAGGAGCGCTCGCCGCGGGCGCTCGCCTCGACGACCATGGGGATCACGGGACTCATGGGTCCTCCTGGCGCGGGCGCCGGTTACGTGCAACGATGGAGTTGCGAGTACCGTAGGCCAGGAACGCCATACGCGCAACTGTCAAGTTGCGCATGGAGGGAGACGAGCATGCCCGACGAGACGCCGACGGCCGACCCGGCCGTCGAGCCGCGAGCCGACGAGGTCTGCCGCGACGTGGTCCTGCCCGTGTCGCCGGACGAGGCCTGGGCCCTCGTGAGCGATCCCGCGCACCTGGCGCACTGGTTCGCCCCGGACGTGGACCTCGAGCTCGAGGAGGGCGGTGCGGCGGCGTTCCGCTGGGACGACGGACACGAGCGGCGCGGCGTCGTCGAGGAGGTCGTGCCCTTCGAGCGGCTGGCGTTCCGCTGGCGGGCGGTCGGCGCCCCCGCCGACGGCCTCCGCGCCGTGCCGACGCGGGTGGTCATCGAGCTCGAGCCCGTCGACGACGGCACGC
>CADCWC010000326.1 GCA_902806305.1 uncultured Thermoleophilia bacterium
GGGCGCGTTCCTCGGCTGCGGCGTGCTGCCCGCCGTGGTCGTCGGGTTCTTCCTCGCCGCCGTGCCCGCGGTCGTGATCCTGCTGCGGCGGGGTCGCGCCGGTCGGCAGGTGGGGATCCCGTTCGGGCCGTTCCTGGCCGCGGGCGGCCTGGTCGGACTGCTCTGGGGCTCCGCGCTGCTCGACGTCTACGTCGGGGGCTGACCCGCGGCTCCGAGTCCCGGGTGGC
Source organism: uncultured Thermoleophilia bacterium (assembly GCA_902806305.1). GTDB lineage: Bacteria > Actinomycetota > Thermoleophilia > Gaiellales > F1-60-MAGs149 > CADCWC01. The sequence goes on from CADCWC010000326.1 coordinate 228, forward strand.
CCGGCGTGGTCCGGGCGGTCGGCGGAAGGTGCGGTAGAGTGGTGCCTCGGCGCGGGCGTCGGTGCGGCCCCCGAGTCGGTCACTCGAGGCACGGCCGTTCACGCTCTCGTCCGGGAGCCGGGACTCCTTCCCTCCAGCGTGTACTGCGAACGCCTGAAGGAGCTTTCCCTTGGCCGCAACGGCCCCGCACGTGTCCCCGACGTGGCAGCCCTTCGGCTGCGACGTCGAGCCGCACCGCGACGTGGTCCGCCTCGTCCTGACCGGTGACTTCGACCTCGCCACCGTGCCTGAGGTCGCCGCCGTGCTGCTCGAGCTGCGAGAGGTCGGGTTCGAGGCGATCGAGCTCGACCTGCAGCGTGTGACGTTCGTCGACTCGAGCGCCGTGCAGCTGATTCTCGGCGCCGACGCCGCCGCGCGCGCCGCCGGGCACCGCTTCGCGATCACGCCGGGACCGCCGGCCGTCCAGCGCGTGTTCGAGCTCTGCGGCCTCACGGACCGGCTCTCGTTCTGCCTGCCGCGCCCGGTCGAGCGGCGCGGCGTGCCCGTCGACACGGCGGGGACGAGCGCGCCGACCCGCTGACCGTCCTGCCGGCCTGCTTGCGCCCCCGCGCGCCGGAGGGGAGACTCGGCGACGACGGCGACGCGGAGGGGCGACATGTCGGAGATCGTGCTGCTCGTGGGAACGCGCAAGGGGTGCTTCGTGCTCCGGAGCGACGCCGAGCGCCGGGACTGGACGGCGGACGGGCCGTTCTGCGAGGGCTGGCCGGTCTACGACACGGCCTACGACCCCGACTCGCGGGTCATCTACGCCGCGGCGGCCAGCGACTGGCACGGGGCGGGCGTCTGGCGCAGCGCTGATCTCGGATCGACCTGGGAGCTCTCGAGCGCCGGCCTCTCGTACGGGGACGGCGGCCTGCGGCTGTCGAAGGTCTCGGGCCTGACCGTGGCGCACGGGCGCGTGCTCGCCGGTGCCGAGGCGGCGGGTGTCTTCGCGAGCGACGACGGCGGGGTGACGTGGTCGCTCCTGAGCACGCTCGACGGCCAGCCGGGCCGCGACGCGTGGAACGACCCGGACAGGCAGCCACCCGGGCATCTCGGTCTGCCCGCCGTGCTCGCCCACCCTGACGAGCCGTCGCGCTTCTGGGCCGTGGTGCAGGGCTTCGGCATCTTCGAGACGACGGACGACGGCGCGTCGTGGACGCCGCGGAACCGCGGCCTGCGCGCCGACTGGCCGCTCGAGGACCCGGCCGTCGGCTACTGCGTCCACAAGCTCGTCATGTCGCCCGTCGACCACGACCGGCTGTACCAGCAGAACCACTGCGGGGTCCATCGGAGCGACGACGCCGGCCGGTCCTGGGTCGAGATCACGGAGGGCCTGCCGACCGACTTCGGCTTCGCCGCGGGCGCCCACCCGCACGATCGGGACACGTTCTACGTCGTGCCGCTCGACCCCGGCCACGGCCGCTGCATGCCCGAGGGCCGCGCGGCCGTCTGGCGCACGCGCGACGCGGGCGCCACGTGGCGCCGGCTCGACGACGGCCTGCCCGGGTCGAACGCGCACCTCGGCGTGCTCCGGGAGGGGCTCGCGGTCGACGACCTCGACGTTCCGGGGGTCTACGTGGGAACGAGCACGGGCCAGCTCTTCGCCAGTGCCGACGAGGGCGACAGCTGGCGGGAGATCGCGAGCTACCTCCCCGCGATCTCCTCGGTCGAGGTCGCGGTCGTCGCCTGAGCCGTGGCCGAGCTCCATCTGCCGGCCACGCTGCCGCCGCTCCACCCGGGCCTGCCCCGCCGGCTCGACGTCGACGCCCGCACCGTCCGCGAGGCGATCGACCGGCTCGACGGCGAGTGGCCCGGGCTACGCGACCGCCTGTGCGAACCGGGGCCGGTGCTCCGGCGGCACATCAACGTGTTCGTCGACCGGTCTCCGGCCGGACTCGAGACGGCGCTCGACGCGACGTCGCGGGTGGACGTGATCGCCGCGATCAGCGGCGGTTGACGCGTCATGCCGACCACCGTCCCGGCCCCGACGGGGGCCGGGACGGCGTCGGGCGGCGTCGAGACAGATCCGTGATGATTCGGGCACCACGGCGTGACGCCGATTCTCTACAGTCGCCACAGACGTCGGGAGCCTCCCCGCTCACCCTCCACCCGGCGTCGCGGCCGCCCTTCGGGCCGCACCGCACGACCTCCGTTCTGACCCGACGGAGCTCTCCCGACGGGCGCCGCGTGACCTTCCGCACGCGGCGCCCGTCCCCCTCCCGGGCTAGGCCGGACGGCGGGTTCGCGTGTCGGCGCGACGCCGGCCCCGGCACGCCGCGCCTGCGTCGGCTATGACGAGAGGAGGCGCGACCTCGCGCCGCCTCTCGAGTCTCCGCAGGGACGCCATGACCGACGACCGCACACGCTCCGTCCTCCGCCCGCTCGACGAGCGTGCCCTCGAGCATCTCACCCGCGTCGGTGGGACGTTCGCCGTGGCGGGCGACGAGGGCGTGCCGTACGACCTGCGCACGAAGGCCGTGCAGCGCGACGTGATCGTCGCCTCGACGGCCGTGGAGGGGCTCGAGCGCGGCGCGCGCCTGTCGGCGCGAGCCCACGACGGCCGGCACGCGCTCGTGCTCGTCTTCGTCCTCGAGGAGCTCGAGGCCACCGCCGGCGGCCGCTCGGACGTCCTGCTCCGACTCGTGCACACCGTCGACCGTGGCGACGAGCGCCGCGAGCGGCGCGTGGAGGTCGACAGCAAGGGCACCGTGACGCCCGTGGCGCCGTTCGACGTGGCGGCCGGCGATCGGCCGCTCCCGTTGACGGTCGTCGAGGCGTCGCCGTCCGGCCTCGTCTTCATCGTGAACCGCCGCCTGGACGCGGGGGACGCCGTGGACCTCACGTTCGACGACGGCACGGGCGTCGCGGTGCGTTGCCGGGCCGCGATCGTGCGCGTCGAGCGGGCCGTCTACGGGCGCCATCGCTACGCCGCCCGCATCACCACGATGAGCGAGCTCGACCAGCGGCGGCTCGACCGGCTGGTCAGCCGGCTGGCGACCCGGCAGGACGAGCGGTCGACGCAGACCGACGGGGCGGCGGCGGGCGGCGGCCGCGGCGGCCCCCTCCGGAGGCTCTTCGGCCGCGGCTGACCGGCTCCTCCGGCCGGCCGGGCGTGCCGGCCCGCACCGGCGCGGCCCGTTGGTACCGTGGCTCCGTGGAGCTCGAGCTGACGACGGCCGGCGAGTCGCACGGCCCCGGCATCGTGGCGATGATCACGGGTCTCCCCGCCGGACTGGCCGTCGACCGCGACCGTCTCCGACGCGATCTCGCGCGGCGCCAGGCCGGCTACGGCCGGTCGCCGCGGCAACAGCTCGAGCGCGACGACGCCGAGATCCTCGGAGGGCTCCGCCACGGACGGACGCTCGGCGGGCCGCTCGCCCTGATCGTCCGGAACCGTGACCACGCCAACTGGGGCGCCGCCATGAGCGCCTGGCCGGTGACCGACGAGGAGCTCGCCGAGGTGGCGGCCCGACGGAGCCGGCGGGTCGTCGTGCCCCGCCCCGGACACGCCGACCTGGCGGGCGTCCTGAAGTACGACCTCGACGACGTGCGCAACGTGCTGGAGCGGGCCTCCGCGCGGGAGACGTCCGCTCGCGTGGCGGCGGGCGCGGTGGCGAAGGACCTGCTCGACGCGCTCGGGATCGAGGTCCACGCGCACGTCACACGGATCGGCTCCGTCGGCGTGCCGGTCGGGCCCGCACCGGGCCTCGCCGACTTCGCGCGTCGTGAGAGCTCCGAGCTGAACGTCCTCGACCCCGACGTCGAGCGCGCGATGATCGCCGAGATCGACGCGGCGAAGGCCGACCGCGACACGCTGGGCGGCATCGTGGAGGTCCGGGCCTTCGGCTGCCCGCCCGGACTCGGCTCCCACACCGAGCCACGCCTGCGCCTCGACGCCCGGCTCGCGGCGGCGGCCCTCGGGGTCCAGGCCATGAAGGGCGTCGAGATCGGCGACGGCTTCGCGAACGCCTCGCGGCGGGGCTCCGAGGTCCACGACGAGCTGCGCTTCGAGGACGGCTTCCGCCGCGACTCGAACCGGGCGGGCGGCGTCGAGGGCGGCATGTCGAACGGCGAGACGATCGTGGTGCGCCTGGCCATGAAGCCGCTCCCGACGCTGATGCGCCCGCTGCGCACGGCGACGCTCGACAGCCACGAGCCGTCGACCGCGCTCGTGGAGCGCTCGGACACCACGGCGGTGGCGGCGGCGGCCGTCGTGGCCGAGGCCGTCGTCGCCTTCGAGCTCGCCCGCGCCGCCCGCGAGAAGTTCGGCGGCGACTCGCTCGACGACGCGACGGCCGCCTACCGCGCCTACCTGGACCGCATCCCCTGGCAGCGCCCGGGCTGATCGGCGGCCGTCCGGTCGTGCTCGTCGGCCCGATGGGCGCCGGCAAGACGACCGTCGGGCCGCTCGTCGCCGACCGTCTCGGCACCGCCTTCGCCGACGCCGACGCCCGCGTCGAGGCCCGGGTCGGCACGTCCGTCGCCGAGCTCTGGGCGCAGCACGGCGAGGAGACGTTCCGCGCGCACGAGGCGGCGGCGGTGGCCGAGCTCGTGGCGCCCGGTGGCCCGGGCGTGGTCGCGGTCGGCGGCGGCGCGCTCGGTCGGCCGTCCACGCGCGCGCTGCTCGATCGTCGGGCGCACGTGGTCTGGCTCGACGCCGATCCCGACCTCCTGCTCGCGCGGCTCGAGGCCGCGGGCG
>CADCWC010000327.1 GCA_902806305.1 uncultured Thermoleophilia bacterium
GACGCTGCGCTACCGCGTCCGCCTGCCGCTCCGGACGGGCCGCTACCAGGTGGCCGTGCGGGCCCAGGCGACGCTGCCGAACCGGGCCGTCATCACGTCGACGCTCCGCAAGACGACGCGGTTCTCGATCGTGCGGCGCGCCGGCCGCTAGCCCACCGCTCCAACCACGAGGATCGCCCGACGGGGGCGGCGGCCGCCGGCCGCCGCCCCCGACGTCGTTCGGGGACCGGTTCACGGTTGACGGTCGGCGCGGCCTCGCGTACCGTCCAGCCGGTGAGTGAGTTGCCACTAACCGACGAGTCGCCGACCGTGGACGACACGGCGCCCGTCGCACCGCGGCGGCTCGCCGGGACCGAACGCCGGCGCGCGATCCTCGACGCGGCGCGTCCGGTGTTCGCCCGGCGCGGATTCCACGGCGCCGGCACGGCGGACATCGCCGCCGCTGCGAACTGCTCGGAGCCGATGCTCTACAAGCACTTCCCGTCCAAGCTCGACCTGTTCGCGGCCGTCCTCGCCGACGCGTCGCAGGACATGCGGCGACGCTTCGAGGAGGCGGCCGCCGACGAGGCCGATCCGATCGCCCGCCTCGCCGGTGTCGGGGACGCCGCTCACGCCCTGGCTGAACGTCTTCGAGCCCGGACCGTCGAGGAAGCCGTCGCTCCCCGGGACGACCTGCACGATCCCGGTGTCGCCGATCGGGTCCCGGTCCTCCGACGGGACGCCGATGGCGAGATCGTCGTGCGCCGATCGGCCGTAGTCGGCGGCCGACAGGGCCTCACCGAAGCGATCGCCGGCCTCCGCGTTGTCCCCGATCCCGGTCGAGTTCTGCGTCCAGTGCCCGCTGCCCGTCGCGGTCAGCCCGGCCTCGCTCCCCGGGATGACGTGCACCAGACCGTGCTGACGGATCGTGGAGCTCCCCTCGCCCGGCACGCCCACCGCCAGGTCGAGGAACGGCGAGCCCCCCAGGTCGGCCACCGCGACGGCGAAGCCGAACGCGTCGTGCGCCTCGGGCGTGTCGGCGATCCCGACCGTCGCCTGCCCGACCGTCTGGCTCCCGGACCCGGTCGGGCCCGGGACGGCGCCGGCGAGCGTCTGGACGATGCCGGCGTCCACCACGGTGCCCGAGTCCTCGCCCGGGACGCCGATCGCCAGCTCCTCGAGCGGGGTGCCGCCCAGGTCGCCGGCGGCCAGCGCGCCACCGAAGCCGTCGCCGCTCTCCGCGGTGTCGGCGACGCCGGTCGAGTTCTGGCTCCACATGGAGCTCCCCGTCGCCGTCGGGCCCGTCGAGGAGCCCGGCAGCACGTGCACGACGCCCTGGTCGGTGGTCGAGGTGCCGTCCTCCAGGGGCACGCCGATGGCGAGGTCGTCGTGCGTCGTCCCGCCGAGGTCGCCGATGGCCAGCGACGACCCGAAGCGGTCGCCCGTCTCGGGAGTGTCCGCCACGCCGGCCGATGCCTGGCTCCACGTCTGCGAGCCCGCGCCGTCCGGACCGGCCGGGCCGCCGCGCAGGACGTGGACGACACCGCCGTCGGCGGTCGTCGTTCCGTCCTCGCCGGGCGCGGCCACGGCGAGCTCGGCGTGCGGAGCGTCGTCGAGCTTGCCCGCCGCGAGCGTCTCGCCGAAGCGATCGCCCGCCTCCGACACGTCGCCGACCCCGCTCGAGTTCTGGGTGAGCTGCCGGCTGTCGATGGCGGTCAGGCCGCCCGCGCCTCCGTAGAGCACGTGCACGGCGCCGCGGCCGGTGTTCTCTCCCGGCGCGCCGATCGCGAGATCGGGGCGGCCGTCGCCGTTGTAGTCGCCCGTGGCGAGCGCGCGGCCGAAGTCGTCGCCAGCCTCGCTCGTGTCCGCGATGCCCGGAGAGCTCTGCGACCACAGCTGCGTGGAGGTCACGCTCACGCCGCTCGCGCCGCCCCGGAAGATGTGGACGGCCCCCGATCCCATGTTCTCGCGGACGCCGACCGCCAGATCGCCGAAGCCGTCGCCGTCGAAGTCCCCCTTCGCCTGCGCCGTGCCGGCCGACCACCCGGCACCCGTCGGCGGCGGGGTCCGGCAGTCGAGCGTGCCCGCCCGCAGCACGCGGCCGCCGGCGTTGTCGTCATCGGCCCAGAACACCGGCTTGGTCCCGCCGACGCACTCGCCGGCCGGCGTGATGGCGAAGCCCTCGTTGTTGGTGTCGGGCATGTCCGCGGGACGGGCGTGGTGCGCCACGGGGACGAACCGGCCCCGCGTCGCGCCTGCCTTCCGGTCGACCGCGAAGAGGCGGCTGCGCCCTTCGCAGTTGTCGTCGCAGACGACCCACAGCCGATCGGTCTGCGCGTCCCAGCTCAAGGCCGCGAAGGTCGGGAAGCCGCTGGCGAACGTCGCCACCCGCGTGTACTCGCCGGAGGTGTGGTCGAGGGCGTAGGCGTAGACGGAGCCGTTGCCCTCGAGGCCGACGAAGAAGATCCCGGTGCCGTGGTTCGGGTATCTCGCCGGGGAGTAGGGCGCGTTCGTGGCCTCGTCGAAGAAGCCGGCTGCGACGAGATGGGAGTCGGGGACCCACTCCACCGACTCGGCGCCGGAGTTCGCGGCGAAGGGGGGAAGGTCCGCGGTCAGGTCCCATTCGTGCGTGGCGCTCAGCTCGCCGCCGGCGGCCGACACGTCGTAGCGGAGCACGGAGGGCCGCCTGGTCGCGCTCGCCGCGAGGTTGCGCTCGGACGACACGTAGACCCCGCCGGCCGAGCCGGCGTCCGTGAGGGTGACGCCCTCGGCGTCCGGCGCGCCCCCGCCGCCGGGGAAGTGCAGGCGCTTGCCCGCGGCCCAGCCGCCCGCGGTGTCACGGACCCACTTCGCACCGTCCCAGACCATCCGGAGCATCAGCCCGTTGGAGTTGTCGACGACCCACATCACGCCGGGGGTCGCGGTGCCGGAGCCCTCGTACGCCAGCCCGCTGACGTCGCTGCCGAGGACGCCCGCCTCGTCGACGAGGGTCACCGCTGCGCCGCCCGGCCACGGCTCGCCGCCCGCCCTGGGCAGGCAGTCGTTGGCGGCGCCCTTGGTCACGGCCTCCGTGGTCTTGAAGTTGCCCGTGCCGTCGGGGCAGCGCCCGTAGGTGACGGCGGAGTGCGAGGCCCAGCCGTGCCCGTCGATCTGCGTGACGCCGTCGGGCCGGAACACCCGCGCCGAGTCGGCTGCGCTCATGTCGAAGCCGCCGGGCACGTCCGTGTCCACCGCCAGGAACCCACCGGGCGGGATGCTGGTGCCCGCCCTGATGGCGAGGCGGCTCGCGTCGTCGTCGTCCTTGAGGACGAGCCCGCTCACGTCGGTCGCCGTGCCGCTCGTGTTCGCCAGCTCGATGAAGTCGGCGAGCCCGGAGGACTCGATCTCGTTGATCTTGATGCTCGTCGCCGGGTCGCCCGCCATGGCGGGCGAGCCGACGGCCAGGCAAGCGGCGGCGACCGCGACGAGGACCGCGAGGGAGCGCCGTGCGGAACGCGGTGGGCGCTGCGTGGACGAGATCATGGCCGGCTCCTGACTCCCATGCCTGGGTCGTGCGGGCGCTGAGGACCTCCGGGCCGGGCCGGTCGAGGTGGAGCGACCCTACAGATCCGCGGCATCGCCGCGGGAAAAGCTCTCCGGCGCCGTTCCGGCGCCGGGCGCTACCCCGGCTTGGAGGCGGCCGTCGCCTCGGCCACCCGCCGGCGCGAGAGCTCCATCGCCGCGGTGAGCGGCGTGGCGCCGATGGTCGCCGCGTCGTCGAAGATCTGGCGCATGGTGTCCGCGATCGCGCGGACGGCCGGCTCGGCGCGGGCGCGGTCGTAGCCCTCCGGCTCGAGCTCGACGGCGATGTTGATGATGCCCCCCGCGTTGGCGACGAAGTCCGGGGCCCAGAGGATCCCGCGGGAGGAGAGCAGGTCGGCGATGCCCTCCGTGGCGAGCTGGTTGTTGGCCGCGCCGGCGATGGCGCGGCAGCGCAGCTCGGGGACGGTGCGGTCGTCGAGGACGCCGCCGAGCGCGCAGGGGGCGAGGACGTCGACCTCCGCGCGCAGCGCGGTGTCGGGGTCGGTCCATGCCGCGCCGAGCTCGTCGGCGAGCGCGCGCTTGCCCTGGTCGATGTCGGCCACGAGGAGCTCCGCGCCGCCCTCCGCGAGCAGCCGGGCGAGGTGCCCGCCGACCCGGCCGAGCCCGATGACGGCGATCCGGCGCCCCTCGAGCGAGGTCGTGCCCCACACGCGCTCACAGGCGACCCGCAGGCCGGCCTCGACGCCGAGCGCCGTCCACGGGCTGGGGTCGCCGGAGCCGCCCGACGCCTCGGCCAGGCCGGTGACGTGGTCGGTCCCGCGGGCGATCACGGCCATGTCGGCGTCGGAGGTCCCGACGTCCTCGGCGGTGAGGTAGCGGCCCTCGAGCGACGCGACCGTGTCGGCGAAGTCGAGCAGGACGTCCTCGCGGCGGCTCGCGTCCATCTGCAGCTCGGGGCGCAGCATGATCACGCCCTTGCCGCCGCCGAGGGGAAGCCCGGCGACCGCGGCCTTGAAGGTCATCGCGCGCGACAGGCGCAGGACGTCGCGGACCGCCGAGCGCGAGTCGTCGTAGGTCCACATGCGGCACCCGCCGAGGGCGGGGCCGCGCGCCGTCGAGTGGACGGCGACCATGGTGAAGAGCCCGGACCGCCGGCCGCGCCGGACGACCAGCTCTTCGTGATCGAGGGTTGCGAGGTAGCGGTCTATGGACGCGAGACTAATGCTCGGGCGGCGGCGATGCGGAACCGCTCGAGGTGCCGTCGGACGGAGTCGTGGCGCCGCCGGTCGGCTCCTGCGTGCCCGAGCCCGTCTGCGTGGGGGCCGTGCCGGCCGGCGCGGTCGCCAGCGGCTTGGTGACGCTCGGGTCCGGGGCCTGGGTGGTCGGGCCCGTCCCCGGCTCCTCGGCCGGGGCGGTCGCGCCGCCGGTGCCGGTGGTGCCCGCGCCGGAGCT
>CADCWC010000328.1 GCA_902806305.1 uncultured Thermoleophilia bacterium
CGGTCGTCGCCGCCACCTCGGCGGGCTCGAGCTGCGGCAGGTCGAGCAGCAGGCGCTTCGTCTCGGCGAGCGCGCCCGGCCCGCCGGCCAGCAGGTCGTCGACGGCGGCGGCGACGGCGGCGTCGAGCTCCTGCGCGGGCACGACCCGGTGGACGAGGCCGAGACGGAGCGCCTCGTGGGCGTCCACGATCCGACCGGTCAGGAAGAGCGCCCGCGCGGCGCCGTCGCCGATCCGCTCCACGACGTGCGGCGTGATCGTGGCCGGGACCAGCCCGAGTCGCACCTCGGGGAACCCGATCGTGGCGTCGTCGGCGGCCACGGCCACGTCCGCGGTGCAGACGAGGCCCGCGCCCCCGCCGATCGCCGGACCCTGGACCCGGGCGACCACCGGGAGCGGCAGCGACCGGACGAGCGCGTAGAGCTCGGCCAGCCCCAGCGCGTCGGCGTGGTTCTCGTCGGGGGAGAGCTCGAGGCTCGCGGCCATCCACCGGAGGTCGCCGCCGGCCGAGAACGCCGCTCCGGCCCCCGTGAGGACGACGCACCGCGCGCCCGGTCGGCCCGGCGCCGCGCGCAGCGCCTCGGTCAGCTCGGCGATCAGCCCCGCGTCGAACGCGTTCCGCCGCGCCGGGCGGTCGAGCGTCAGGCGCACCACCGGTCCGTCGTCCTCGATGCGCAGGGCGGTGGCGGTCACATCCGGAAGACGCCGAAGTCGGTGGGCGCGACCGGGGCGCGGGCGCACGCCTCGAGGCAGAGCGCGAGCACCCGGCGCGTCTCGAGCGGCGAGATGACGCCGTCGTCCCAGAGTCGCGTGGTCGCGTGGTACGGGCTGCCCTCGCGCTCGTAGCGGGCCCGCACCTCGTCCGGGTCCTCGCGGCCGACCGTGGCGAGGACGAGCGCCGCCTGCTCGCCGCCCATGACGGAGATCCGCGACGTCGGCCAGGAGAACAGGAACCGGGGCGACGACGACCGCCCGCTCATGGCGTAGTTGCCCGCCCCGTAGGACCCACCCATGAGGACGGTCAGCTTCGGGACGCGGGCGCAGGCCACCGCCGTGACCAGCTTCGCGCCGTCGCGGGCGATGCCGCCGTGCTCGGCCTCGCGCCCGACCATGAATCCGGTGACGTTCTGCAGGAACAGGAGCGGTGTGCCGCGGCCGCACGCGAGCTGGACGAAGTGGGCGCCCTTGCGCGCGCTCTCGGAGAAGAGGACGCCGTTCGAGGCCAGGATGGCGACCGGGTGGCCGTGCAGGTGGGCGAAGCCGCACACGAGCGTCTCGCCGTGGAGGGGCTTGAACTCGTGCAGCTCCGACCCGTCGACGAGCCGGGCGATGACCTCGCGGCTGTCGTAGGGCCGACGCGGCTCGGGCGGCACGATACCGAGCAGCTCGGCGGGGTCCTCGAGCGGCTCGACGGGCTCACGGACCTCCCACGGCGGCGGTGCGTCCGGCGGCAGGCGGTCGACGGCCTCCCGCAGCAGGGCCAGCGCGTGGCGGTCGGAGACGGCGAGGTGGTCGACGACACCCGAGACGCGGGCGTGGACGTCGCCGCCGCCGAGCTCCTCCGCCGTGACCTCCTCGCCGGTGGCCGCGCGCACGAGCGGCGGCCCGCCCAGGAAGATCGTGCCCGTGCCCCGCACGATGACCGCCTCGTCGGCCATGGCCGGCACGTACGCCCCGCCCGCGGTGCACGACCCCATCACGGCGGCGAGCTGGGCCACGCCCGCCCCGGACAGACGGGCCTGGTTGTAGAAGATCCGTCCGAAGTGGTCGCGGTCCGGGAAGACCTCGTCCTGCAGCGGCAGGTACGCGCCGCCGGAGTCGACGAGGTACAGGCACGGGAGCCGGTTCTCGGCCGCGATCTCCTGCGCTCGGAGATGCTTGCGGACCGTCAGCGGGTAGTAGGTGCCGCCCTTGACGGTGGCGTCGTTCGCCACGACGACGCACGTGCGGCCGGACACGCGTCCGATGCCCGTCACGAGGCCGGCGGCGGGCGTGGGATCGTCGTAGACGCCGTCCGCGGCGAGCGGCGACAGCTCGAGGAACGCCGTGTCCGGGTCGAGCAGCAGCTCGATCCGCTCGCGGACCGGCAGCTTGCCACGCTCGCGGTGCCGGGCCATGGCGCGCTCGCCGCCGCCTGCCTGGACCCGGGAGAGCCGCGCCTCGAGCTCGTCGCAGAGCGCCTGCACGGCCTCCCGGTCGGCGGCGAACTCCGGACTGCCGGCGTCGATCCGCGAGTGCAGGCGGGGCATCGGGCGGACGATACCCGCTCGGGGTCGCCCGTCCCGCCTCCGTCGACGGGACGCCGGAGCCTCCACGGACGGCCCTCGGGCACCATGCCGCGCGTGCCGCACGCGATCCAGCTGCTCCTGAGCGACACGCTCGACGCCCACGTGCGCTCGCTGTGGCGGCTGCTCGCCGACGCCGGGCTCCCCAACGAGGACGTGCCGCGGGACCGCCGCCGGCGCCCGCACCTGACGCTCGCCGTCACGGACAGCCTGCCGGACGGCGCCCTCGACGACCTGCGGGCGGACGTCCGGCCCGAGCCGGTCGAGGTGCGGCTCGAGTCGCTCGCGGTCTTCCCGGGTCCGGCCGGGGTGCTCTACCTGTCGGTCACCCCGACGACCGCGATCCTCGACCTCCACGCCGCCGTCCTCGACGTGCTCGACCGGCACGCGACGCCGGTCTGGCCCTTCTACCGTCGCGGTCGCTGGACGCCGCACGCCACCCTCTCGCGGGGGCTGACCGCCGAGGAGTTGCCGCGGGCCGTCGCCCTGCTGATCGCGCGGGGGGCGGCCACGGGCCAGGCGCGCGACATCGGGATCGCCGACACCGACACCGGGCGGCTGCGGACGCTGGACGCCGCGCCCTGGACCGCGCCGACCTGACCTCGTGGGGCCGACGAGGAGCGTCAGCCGTCGTGGCGCTCGGCCGTCGCCCCGACGGGCTGCTTCGGGGCGATCAGGACCCGGTCGACCCGATGCCCGTCCACGGCGAGGACGCGGAGCCGGTAGCCGTCGGTCTCGGCCGTGTCGCCGGCCTGGGCCACGGCGTCCAGCAGCTCCAGGATGAGCCCGCCGACCGACTCGCTCTGGGCCTCGCCGAGGTGGACGCCCTGCGCCTCGAGGTCCGAGAGCGGCGTGTCGCCGGGGCAGACGATGCGGCCGTCGCGCAGCCGCCGGATGCTCGTCGGGCGATCGCTCTCGTCCTCGATCTCGCCCACGATCTGCTCCACGATGTCCTCGACCGAGATCACGCCCGCGAGCTGCCCGTACTCGTCGAGGACCGCGGCGATCGACGCGCGGGCGCGTTGCATCCGCGCGAGCAGGCGGTCCAGGGGCTGGGTCTCCGGGGTGACCAGCAGCTCGTGCAGGTAGGCCTCGACCGGTCGGTCGCCACGGCCCTGCAGGAGCGCCTCGGTCAGGTCGCGGACGAACACCACGCCGAGCGCGCGCCGGTCGGCCTGCGGGTCCATGACCGGGATGCGCGAGTGGCCGGACGGCACGGCCATGCGGAGCACGTCCTCCACGGTCTGGCCGGCCTCGGCCGTGGCCAGGCGGGGGAACGGCGTCATGACGTCACTGGCCCGGCGCTCGTCGAGCGTGAACATCCCGCGGAGGATCCGCTCGTCGGTGGTGTCGACCTCGCCCGTCGAGGCGACGGCGTAGATCATCTGACGCAGCTCGTTGATGGTCGCGCGGCCACCGTGCTCGGCGGCCGGAGTCCCGCCCAGGGCGCGCACCAGGCCGTTCGAGGCGGCGTTCAGCACCTGGACGAGCGGCTTCAGGCTGCGGTAGAAGAGCTCGAGCGGCCACGCCGCCAGGGTGGCCACGCGCTCGGCCGAGCCGATCGCGAAGCTCTTCGGGGCCTGCTCGCCGATCGTGATGTGGAGCGCCGTCATCAGGAGCAGCGCGAGCACGGTCGCCGTGGCCGCGCCGAGGTGCGCGATCGGCGCCGAGCCGAGCGCCGGCTCGATCAGGTGGGCGAGCGTCGGCTCGCCGAGCGCGCCGAGGGCCAGCGAGGCGATGGTGATCCCGAGCTGGCAGGCCGACAGGTACTCGTCCAGGTGCCGGCGCTGGCGTTGCACGAGCCGGCCGACGCGGCTGTCGCCCTTGAGCCGCTCCGGCCGGGTCGAGACGAGCGCGAACTCGGCGGCGACGAAGTAGCCGTTCAGCAGCAGCAGGACGCCGATGGCCACGAGCGAGAAGGTGGTCACGACGCGGGGGTCACGACGGGGTTGTCAGGGACACGCGTCGCCACAGTGTGGCAGGGGCGCCCGCGGACCGGGCCTCAGGCCAGCAGTGCGCGGAGACCGGCTCGGCAGGCGGTGGCCCCGCCCTGGGCGGGGTGGCGGACGGCGGCCGTGGCGCGGTCCCCGAGCAGCCGCTCGGCGACGCGACCGACGGCGACGACGTGTTCGGGGCGGACGAGGTCGAGCAGGGCGTCGAGGTAGGTCAGTCCCGCGCGCACCTCCGCCGCGGTCGGCAGGCGGTTCGAGAGCGGCCGTCCGGGACGGTACGGGTGGGCGGGCACGGAGTTCCAGAGCACCGCGTCGTGCTCCCGGCCGGTCTCGGCCAGGGCACCGTGGATGATGGTGGCCGAGGGCTCCGCCCACCCGGCGGCGGTGCGCGACGTGCGACGGTAGGGCGGACCCCAGGCGTCGAGCTGCCGCTCGGCCGTGAACGACACGCCCGAGAAGCGCCCGCCGCGGTAGCCCATCGCCTCGCCGAGGAGGACGCACCGCGCGCCCGCCCGCTCGTCGAGGTAGGCGCGCAGGTTCGCCCGTCGCGTGGCTGCGGCGTCCGGGAGGTCGAGGGCCGGGTCCTCGTCCGCCTCTCGATAGGGGCAGGCGCAGTCGGGGAACTCCTCGGCCGCGGCCAGGCGTTCGACGAGGTCGCGGCTCGTGGGACGAGGCGCGTTCAGCGTCCGATGCGCCGCGGCGTC
>CADCWC010000329.1 GCA_902806305.1 uncultured Thermoleophilia bacterium
GGGGGGCCGCAGGCCGTGCGACTCCATGAAGCCCGTGGCGCCGTCGAGCCCCGGCCCTCCGAACCAGCCGAGGAGCTTCTGCGCCCCGTGCGCCATGAAGAGGCTGCCGATGGTCACGCGGAAGAGCAGGCGTCCGAGGTGCATCCGCCGACCCTACCCGGCGGGGGTCCTCGGCCATCCGCGCACACTCTACGTAGGTCGAGGCGCGCGCCTCTACGTAGGTCGAGGCGCGCGAGATACGTCATCCCCTCGATGTGCGAGCGGGCGCCCGTCCATAGGTTGCGGGAGCACGCCAGGCACCGGTCCCGCCGCCCGTCCAGGGCCCCGGAACCGCGTCACCGCCGGCTCCTCCCACCCACCGAGGTGCACATGCTCCCGCAGCACGCCGTCCCCTGCCCGCGCCCGGGCCGCTCCACGGATCTCCACGCCCTCGTCGCGGCGGCGCGCCGCCGGGAGGCCTGGGCGTGGGACGCCATCGTCGCCCGCTTCACCCCGACGGTGCGCGGCGTCGCGCGCCGCCACCGGCTCGGCGACGCCGACGAGGACGAGGTGGCGCAGCTGACGTGGATCCGGCTGCTGGGCGCGATCGACCGCATCGAGGATCCGGCGGCGCTCGGCGGCTGGCTGGCGACCACCGCCCGGCGGGAGTGCCTGCGCGTGCTCGCCGCGAGTCGCCGCGAGGTTCCCGTGGAGGAGGCGCCGGCGGTCGCGGACGTCGCCGCGGCCGCGGCCGAGGACGTGGCGGCCGCCGAGGAGCGCCGGCAGGCCCTGCGCGAGGCGATCGCGGGGCTGCGGGACCGCCAGCGCGAGCTCGTCGGCCTGCTCCTCTGCGATCCCCCGCTCAGCTACGAGGAGGTCGGCCGCCGCCTCGGGATGCCCGTGGGCAGCATCGGCCCCACGCGCCTGCGCTGCATCTCGCGCCTGCGCCGCGACGACCGCCTCGCCGCCGTGCGGGCGGCGTGACACGGCGCTGGGCCGCGGGCGTACGACGAGCGGCCACGCGCGCTTGAGATACCTACCCGGCGGGGTAACGACTCGGGTCCGATGCGGAGCGTCACGAGGGGCGAGCGGTTCTGGCGCGGCTACGCGCGCATCGTCGTCGCGCTGCGCTTCCTCATCGTCGCGGGATGGATCGCGGCCGCGGTCGCGGCATGGATGCTGCTGCCGTCGCTCAGCTCCGCCGGCTCGTCGCCGCTGGGGGACATCGTCCCGTCCGAGTCCGCCGCGCTCGACGCCCAGCAGCGCGCCTTCGACCTCTTCGGCGCGGCTGTCGCCACGGACACCATCCTGGTCGAGCGCAACCCGCGCGGACTCTCCGACCAGGAGCTGCGGGCCAACGGGGACGCGGCGCTCGCCGCCCGCGAGCGCCGCCTGCCCCGGGAGCTGAGCGGCATCCGCGCCGCGGTGCCGCTGGTCAACGTGAAGGTGGCGGGCACGCCCTGGCGCGAGGAGCGGACCACCGCGCTGACGTACCTCTTCATGGACCCCGAGCTGTCGCTCATCCGGCGCCGGGAGTCGGCCGAGGGCTACGCGAGCCGGCTCCTGCGCACGGAGTCCGGGACCGTCGTCGGCGCCACGGGCGCCGGCCCCGCCCGCCTGTCGCAGTTCTCGGAGATCGAGGACGTCCTGCCGATCATCGAGGCGGCCACGGTGGCGGTCATCCTGCTCGTGGTCGCGATCTACTTCCGCTCCCTCGGGGCGCCGCTCGTCACGATCCTCACGGCGGCGGCCGCGTACGTCGTCGCCGTCCGCGTGGTGGCCGGCGCGGGTGACGCCGTCGGCATCAGCGTGCCCCAGGAGGTCGAGCCGCTGCTCGTGGTGCTCCTGCTCGGGCTCGTCACGGACTACACGATCTTCTTCCTGTCCGAGGGCCGCAGGCGGCTCCTGCGCGGCGAGGCGCGGCTCGAGGCGGCCCGCCGGGCCACCGCGCGGATGACCCCCATCGTCTTCACCGCCGGCATCCTCGTGTCCGGCGGCACCGTGGCCCTCCTGGCGGGCGAGCTGGAGTTCTTCAACGCGTTCGGCCCCGGGCTGGCGGTGTCGGCGCTCATCGTGACGATCGTCTGCATCACGCTGGTGCCCGCGATCCTCGCCGTCGCCGGGCCGTGGCTGTTCGGGCGCAAGGTCCGCAACGCGGAGGTCCCGGACGTCGTGGAGCCCGCCCTCCCGCCGGCGCCGGCGGGCGGGCACGTCCGCCTCGACGCGCCGCGGCGCGAGCGCTGGCGCGGGCGCATGGCCGGACCCCTGGGCGCCGTGCGCGTCTCCCGCCGGCTCGCCGAGAAGGAGGGCCGCCATCCCGTGGTCTACCTCGGCCAGCGGATGCTGGCCTGGCGGCCCATCGCCCTCGTGATGGTGCTCGTCTGCGTCGGCGTCATGGGCGTCGCGGCGTCGGCGATCACCCGGGCCGACCTCAGCGTCGGCTTCGTGTCGTCCCTGCCCCGCGAGAGCGAGCCCCGCCGGGCGGGCGACGACGCGGCGCGCGGGTTCGTGCCCGGCATCGTCGCGCCCGTGGACGTCGTCTTCGAGCGCGGGGGGATCGGCCGCGACCTCGGCGCGCTCAACCGGCTGCAGGAGCGGGTGAGCGCGCAGCCGGGGATCGCCGCGGTGCTCGGGCCGCGGGAGACGGCCCGCACGGCGCTGGCCCGCTACTCCGTCACGCCGGAGGGCGGCGCCGCGCGGCTGCTCGTCGTCCTGGAGGACGATCCCACGGGATCGGACGGCATCGAGGCCTACCGCGGGCTGCGCGACGCGATGCCCGCGATCCTGCGGGACGCGGGCGTGGGCGAGGCGCGGGTCTCGTACGGCGGGGAGACCCCGCTGGCCGAGGAGACCATCGAGGCCGTCCTGAGCGACCTCACGCGCATCGCCATCGCGATCCTGGCCATCGGCTTCGTCCTGCTGGCCATCTTCATGCGCTCGCTCGTGGCGCCGGTGCTGCTGCTCTTCGCCAGCGTCCTGGCCTTCGCCGCGTCGCTCGGGCTGACCGCGCTGCTGCTGCCCCACGTGCTCGGCGGCAACGAGCTGACGTACTACGTGCCGCTCGTGGCGGGCGTCCTGCTCGTCTCGCTCGGCTCGGACTACAACGTCTTCATCGCGGGCTCGATCCGCGAGGAGGCGCGACGCCGCAGGCTCAGCGAGGCGATCGCGGTCGCCACGCCCGCCGCCTCCAAGGCGATCACCGTCGCCGGCATCACGCTGGCGGGCACCTTCGCCCTGCTGGCGATCGTGCCGCTGCGCCCGTTCCGCGAGCTGGCCATGCTCCTGGCCATCGGGGTGCTGCTCGACGCGCTCGTCCTGCGCCCGCTGCTCATCCCGGCGCTCATCTCCGTGGTCGGCCGCTTCACGTGGTGGCCCGGCCGCGCGATCGAGCCTCCGCCGGCCGAGCACTTCCTCGAGCGGGTGGCGGCCCACAGCGGCGACACGCTCACGGATGCGCGGCGGATGACCGAGGCGACGCTGACGACCCTCGGCGAGCGCCTGCCCCCCGGACAGGCCAGGGAGCTCGCGGCCCACCTGCCCGAGGACCTCGCCGGGCCCCTGCTGTCGGCGGACGGCTCCTCGGAGCCCTTCGGGTACCACGACTTCGTGCAGCGCGTCGCCCAGCGGGAGTGTGTGTCGACGCGCTCGGCCCGCGAGGACGCGTCGGCCGTGATGGCGACGATCGCGGAGGTGATGCCGGCCTCCGAGCTGGAGTACGTGCGCGCCTCGCTGCCCGCGGACTACAGCATGCTGCTCGACCCGCGCCGCCCGACGTCCGTGGACGACAAGCGGGCGACCGAGCCCGTCTAGCCGGCGGGCGCCTCCCGCCTAGCGCAGGCCCGCCTGAAGCTTGGCCACCTCGGCCTGCGCGCGGCGCGCGGCCTGCTCGGGCGTGAGGCGGCCCGCGACGGCCGCGGCGACCGCCTTGGCGATCGGCTCGGGGCCGCGCATCGCGCCGACGAGCGCCGCGCCGTCCTGCTCGAAGCCCCAGCGCTGGAGGTTGCGGGCCCCCTGCCCGAACTCCGCGATGGCCGAGGAGGCGTAGAACCGGCTCAGCGGCGCCTTGCGCTCCACCCCGCTCGGCAGCCGCGCCCACGCGTTGACGTAGCGGTCGGGCTCGGCGCCGTCCCCGGTGCGCACGGGGAACTTCCCCTGGGGGGCGAGCGCGAGCCAGCGCAGGTACCCGTCGGACATCATGTACTCCGCGAAGGCCTCGGCGCCCTCGACGTTGGCGTCTGCGGTGATCCCCCAGCCCGACAACGTCCCGAACTGCGCCGGGACCCCCTCCGGGGTCGCCAGCGGCCCGACGAGCCCGGACGCCCGCGCGAGGAACGCCGGGTCCTCGCGGCACTGCGGGCAGGTCGGAATCGCCTCGTCGCGCAGCCCCGCCATCGCGTCCAGGAGGAACGGGGACCAGAAGACCATCGCGGCGTCGCCCGCGAAGTAGTCGTCCCGCGTCGACTCGACGTCCTGGCCCGCCGGCCGCGGCCCCGTCCGCGCGAGCTCGACGTAGATCTCGAACGCGTCGACGCACGCCGGCGAGTCCAGCGCCACCTCCCCGGCGTCGTCCAGGAGCTGGCACCCCGCCCCGAGCGCCACGTGCTCGAAGGTCTCGGCGGTGAAGGGCGTCGCGGCCGTGCCCAGGGCGATGCCGGCGCGCAACGGGCGGCGCAGGCGGCGGGCGGCGCGCACGACGTCCTCCAGGGTGCGCGGGGCGGACAGCCCGGCACCGTCGAAGAGGTCCTTGCGGTAGATGAGCAGCTGGCCCCAGTCGTCGCTGGGGACCGCCGTCACGGTCCCCTCGCTCGTCATCAGGCTGAGCGCGCGGGACGAGAAGGTCTCCTCGCCGAGCCGGTCGACGACCTCCTGGGCGGCGTCGCGGCTGAGCAGCCCCTCGCGCGCGTAGGCGTGCGCGCTGGCCATGGGGAGCTGCAGCACGTCCGGCATGGCGCCG
>CADCWC010000330.1 GCA_902806305.1 uncultured Thermoleophilia bacterium
GCCGACCCCGACGCCGGACCTGCCCGCGGCGGGGGATCCGCCGGCCGCCGTGCCTGCGCCCGTCGCCACACCGGCGTCCTCCGCGCCGGAGCCGCTGGTCGTCACGGGGCCCGTGGAGCGCCGCTGGGGCTCACGCGTGACCGTCACCGGCACGGTCGACCCACGCGGCGCCGTCGCCGTCTACCGGTTCGAGTACCGGCCGGTCGACACGGCCGTCTGGCACGCGCCCGTCGACGCGCGCGTGCCCGGGACGGGTCCGACGCGCGTCGCCCACGAGCTGCGACTCCGCCCCGGCCGGTACGAGTACCGGCTCGTGGCCCGCAGCGGTCCGTCCTCGACCTGGACGATCGGCGTGCAGGACACCTTCGAGCTGTTCTCCGTCCGGGCCCGCGCCGTGCTGATCGACAGCGGCGCCCGGTTCACACGCGACCCCGACGTCACGCTGACGGTCGCCGCCCCACCGGGCGCATCGGGGGTAGAGGTCACGAATCGCGTCGGCTTCGCGGGTGTCCGCCGGTTCCCGGTCGGCGTGCCGATCCGTTGGCGCCTCGAGGTCGACCCGCGGGCGCGGGGGCTCGCGACCGTCCGGGTGCGCTTCGTCGGGGGCGGGCTCGACCCGACGATGACCTCGACGGCCACCGTCGTCGTCGACGGCGTCCGTCCCGCCCTCCTGGCCGTCCGCGCGTCCACGAACGGTCGTGTTCCGACCCGTCCGGGGACCTTCCGGGCCGTGCGGCTCGCCTTCTCCGTGCGCGACGCGGGCTCCGGCGTGTCGGGCGTGCAGATCACGGCCGACCGGCGACGACCCGGACGGGTCTGGTCCTACCGCGCCGAGCGGATCCAGCGGACCCGGGCCGACCGGCTCTGGGTGCGGGTCGTCGATCGGGCCGGGAACACCTCGCCGTGGCGGGGGGTCCGACTCCGCCGATGAGACCTCGACCGGTGGGGCGGGCGATGCTCGCCCTGTTCGCCCTCCTCCTCGCGGCGGCGGGCGCGGACTCGGCCAGGGCGGCGACGGCCGAGGTCCGCGTCTTCCACGGACACCCGGGCGCCGGTCCGCTCGACCTGCAGGTGGACGGCGCCCTCCGGCTGCGGCGGGTCGCCGAGGGCACCGCCACCGTCTACCTCCGGCTGCCGTCCGGGCGGCACACGCTGGTCGTCCGTCGCTCGACCGGCGGACGACGGGCGCTGGCACGGCTGCGGGTCGTGCTCCGCGCCGGGCGGGCGCACACCGTGGCCGCGACCGGCCGGCCCGGGCAACCCCGCCTGCGGCTGCTGGTCGACGACCGACGGAGGCTGCGCCGCGCGCCGCGCCTGCGCCTCGTGCATCTGCTGCCGGGCGGGCCGGCGCTCCGTCTCGGCTACCCCGAGGACGGGACGACGGCGGTCCGGCGCCTGGCCTACGGCGCGGCCTCGCCGCACCGGCGGGTGGCCGACACGGCGCTCTACGGCGCGGAACTGCCGATCGAGCTCCGCGACGCGGCGGCCGAACGGACGATGGTCCGCGCGGCGCTCGGCCTCCGTCGCGGCCGCGTCTACAGCCTGTTCGTCATCCCTGCACGCCCCCGAGGCCCGCTCCGGCTGGTGCTGGCGCAGGACGCGTGACCGGGTCCGGGTCCGGGTCGCCGGCCCGCCACGGCCACAGGTCGGAGACCGTGGGTCGGAGCGTGCGGTGCGATCCGTAGACGAGCAGCACGAGCATCGTGCCGTAGACCGGCAGGTGTCCGAGCAGCTCCTCCGAGCCGAAGAAGAACAGCGTGGCGTTGAACGGCACGCCGATGATCAGCACGCCGAGCTGCGGCAGGGCGCCTGAGATCAGGAGCAACCCGAACAGCACCTCGACCACGCCCGTCAGGCGCACCCACTGGAGGTCGCCCATCGGCAGGCCGATGGCGTCGGCCACGTTCAGCACCGGGTGGTCGGCGAGGATGTCCTGGGTCAGCTGCGGGTCGAGCAGCTTCTCGACGAACGCGACCACGATCAGCGCCACGCCGGTCGCGACCCGGAGCGACCAGATCGCGCGGGCGACCTGCGGCCGCTCGGGGTCCCGGGCGTGCCCGAGCTCGTAGTCGGCCGACCAGCGTCCCGGCCCGGCGAGCAGCACGAACAGCGCGAGGCCGACCATGTCGACGCGCTGGAGGATCGGCGACACGCCGTACTCGAGCATCCCGATCGGCCCGGCGGCGAGCAGCAGGAGCGCCGCGACCCGCGTGTGCCAACCGGTGGCCATGAGGACCGTGACGACGGCCATCATCGCGCCCAGCAGGACACCGCCGACGTTCTTCTCCAGGGGCATGGCGGGCGACAGGTAGCTCCCGAGGGAGAGCAGTCCGAGCAGCGAGACGGCGAGATGGATCCGGATCGCGAACGGCATGTACGGGGCCAGCCGTGCGAGCGGGGCGATGGTGATGCCGTCACGGATCCGCGCGACGAGGCGCACCGCGATCGTGACGAGCACCGCGCCGGCGAGCAGCGCGAGCGTCAACGGCTCGGTGGCGAGGCCGGTGTCGTCACCGGGGCGATCCTCGGCGAACCAGGTCGCGTGGGCGAACGGGAGCTGGAGCAGGGCGGGCATGGCGGTCACGGTGGCTCTTCGTCGGATCGGGGTTCCCGGACGCCGGCACGCCGGGCCGTCCGTGGCGGGCGCGCTCGAGCCGGGCGGACCGGCCCGTCGCGCGTTTCGGCAGCGGCGGCGCCCCGGGCTCAGGCCTCGGGCATCGGGCCGACGTAGTCGACCGACGGCCGGATGAGCCGGTTGTAGCGGATCTGCTCGAGCATGTGGGCGGTCCAGCCCGCGGTCCGGGCGACGGCGAAGCTCGGCGTGTACAGATCCGGCTTCAGGTCCACGTTGGAGAGCACGGCGGCGGCGTAGTACTCGACGTTCGTGTACAGGCGCCGACCGGGCTTGTACTCCTCGAGCAGGCGGATGGCCGTCTCCTCGACGTGGCGCGCGAGGCCGAGGCGCGGATCGTCCCCTGCGAGCTGGCCGGCGACGAGGCCGAGGGCTCGCGCGCGCGGGTCGTACGTCTTGTAGACGCGGTGCCCGAAGCCCATCAGCCGCTCGCCGGACTCGATCTTGGCCCGGAGCCACGGCTCGGCGTTGTCCGGCTCTCCGATGTCGTCGAGCATGGTGGAGACGTGCGAGGGGGCGCCGCCGTGCAGTCGCCCCTTGAGCGCGCCGATCGCCCCGACGAGGCCCGAGCCGATGTCCGAGAGCGTCGACACGATGACCCGGCCGGTGAAGGTCGAGGCGTTCATCCCGTGCTCGGCGGCCAGCGTGAAGTACGCGTCGAGGCCGCGCGCCTTCGCCGGGTCGGCCGGGCGCCCGTTCAGGGCCGACATGTAGTTGTGCACGAACGGGCACGACGGGTCGACCGCGAGTTCCGCGCCCGGCCCGCGCGAGTGCTGCGCCACGACCGCCGCGTTGGCCGCGAGCGCCCAGCGGGCGTCGGCCATGTCGCCGCCCTCGTCGTGGTGGCGCAGGGCGGCCCACGCCGAGACCGCCGAGCGCAGCGCGTCCATCGGCAGCGCGTCGGTCAGCGAGGCGAGCAGGTCTCGGACCGGCCCAGGCACGTCCATGGCCTCCGCCAGGCCGCGGCGGAGGTCGGCGAGCTCCGTCTCGTCCGGCAGCCGTCCCTCCCACAAGAGGAACGCCGTCTCCTCGAACGACACGTCCTGGGCCAGGCGCTCGGCGTCGTGGCCGCGGTAGATCAGCCTGCCGTTCTCGCCGTCCACCAGCGCGATCTCGGTGGGGCCGAGGATGACCCCTTCGAGCCCGCTGCCCGCCGCCATGCTGCCCGCTGTCGTCATGCCTGTTCGTCCCTGCTCGTCGTCAACATCGCCGGTCTCCGCGTCGGCGGGACGGCAACGCCCCGCCCTGCAGGGTAGTGGAACGCGGCGAGCGTCAGCCTCGGCCCTGGCTGCGGCGCTGGGCGACGAGGCCCGCCGCGCCGACCAGCAGCAGCAGTCCCGCCGCGCCTCCGAGCACCTTGACCGCGGTCGGGACCTCGTCGGCCGTGTCCGTCCCGCCCGCGCCGATGAGCTCGCCGAAGATCCCCGTCCCGTCGTCCTCGACCCCCGTGCCGCCACGGTCGACGGTGTCGGCCGGGACCGGTGCGACGTCGGTCGTCTCGGGGCTCGACGTGGCCGCGTCGGGCGGCTCCACGGTGGCCGTCGGCGGCGGAGGCGGCGTGGCCGGGTCGATGCCCTCGTCCTCGAGCTCCTCGCGCGTCGGCGGCGGCACGTCGGGCGCCTCGCCCTGCTGCTCGAGCCGCCGGTCCCGCTGCTCGGCGCGCTGCACGTCGGCCACGATGCTCGAGTACTGCTCGGCATCCTCCGGGATCTGCGCGAACGCCAGGGGGTAGCAGAGGGACGGGTAGTTGCGGTCGACGACGTTGTTGTCCTGCCAGTCGTCGAGGATGTCGTCGCCACAGTCGGCCGTGGCGGCGGGGACGAGGACGAGGAGGACGGCCAACGCGGCGAGCACGGCGCGCAGCTGCCGGACGGGTCTCCGGGGGCGTCTCACGTGCGGGGACTATAGGAGGCGGCGCCGTCCTCGACGATGTATCGCCGAGCGCCCTGCCGCCTCACTTGACGCAGGTGGCGGTGACAGTAGGATCGCGCCAGCCGAGGGAGGCAGCGTGCCGGGAACCGGGGACATCGATGTGCGCCTGACCTTGGTCGACGCCGACGACGACGATCTCGACGTCGGCACGGCCGCCCTCCGACGGCAGCTGCTGGAGCTGGACGTCGCCGGGGTCGCGAGGCCGACGGCGCCGGCGCCCGAGGGCACGCGCGGCCTCGACGGCGCCACCATCGGGTCGCTCGTCGTCACGCTCGCGTCGCAGCAGGCGGTGCTCGGCGCGGTGCTCTCGACCGTCGCCTCCTGGGTCGGACGGCGGGGGACCCGCAAGGTCCGGATCCAGATCGGC
>CADCWC010000331.1 GCA_902806305.1 uncultured Thermoleophilia bacterium
GATCTCCACCTTGTCGCGGCCCTCGTTCCGCCGGACGTCGAGCGTCAGCGCGTCGCCGGGCTTCTTCGAGGCCACGATCGCCTGCAGGTCCTCGAACTCCTCGATCGGCTTGCCGTCGATGGCCACGATGATGTCGCCGCCGACGGCGTACTCCGTCCCGCCGACGACCACGGTGCGATTCGCCCCACGCAGGCCGGCCTTGGCGGCGGGCCCGTTCGGCGTCACCTTGTGGACCATCGCGCCGCTGCGCACGGCGAGGCCCTCACGATCGGCCAGGGTGGCGTCCACCGGGGAGAGCTGCACGCCCATCCAGGCGTGCTGGGCCTTGCCGGTGGTGCGGATCTCCTGGGCCACCTGCCGGGCGGTGTCGATCGGGATCGCGAAGCCGACGCCCACGTTCGCGTCCACGCCGGAGGCGGCGATCTGGGCGTTGATGCCGATCACGCGGCCGCCGTCGTCGAGCAGCGGGCCGCCCGAGTTGCCGTGGTTGATGGCGGCGTCGGTCTGGATCGCGCCCCGGAGCTGGAAGTTGTTCGGCGAGGTGATCGAGCGGTCGAGCGCCGAGACGATCCCCGCCGTGACGGTCCGGTCGAGTCCGAACGGGTTGCCGATGGCGACGACCGCGTCGCCGACCTCGAGCCCCGCCGAGGAGCCGAGCGGGATCGGCTTCAGCCCCCGCCGGCCGTCGACCTTCAGCACGGCGACGTCGGTGCCGTTGTCCGTCCCGACGACCTTGGCGCGCACCTCGTCGTCGTTCGCGAACGACACCGTGACCGTCCGCGCCGACCCGACGACGTGGGCGTTCGTGAGGATGTAGCCGTCGGCCGAGACCACGAAGCCCGAGCCCTGTCCCTGCCCGTTCTCGACGCGGACGACGCCCTCCCGCGTCTCGCGGTAGATCTGCTGGATCGACTTCCCGCCCGCCGAGGCGGGGTTCGCGGGCGGCGTGCCGCCCGACGACGGCTCCACGGGCGCGGCCTGCGCGAACCCGGACGTGTCCTCAGTCGTCACGGTCTGCACGCGCGCGTCGTCGTCGAGCAGCTCCACGGCCAGGGCCGCGACGCCGCCGCCGAGCACGGCGGCGAGGACCAGGGGGACGGCTCCCCGGGCGAACCCGCCCCGTCGGGCCCTGCGCTCGAAGGCGGGCTCGCGCGCGGGCGGCGGGGCGGCGGTCGTCGGACGGGGGGCGGGCTCGAACGCCGGCCGAGCAGGCGGTTCGTCGTCGAAGTAGCTCATAGGGGACGTTATAGGCGGCCGGCATGGAGAAACGACCCGAGCGCCGTCTCGGCCTGCTCACGATGCGATGGCGTCCGGCCGGCGAAGGGCCGGCAGGGAGCCGGCAACCGCGCCGACGGCCCCTGCGCGAAGCAAGACGCGGGCTTCGGGCCGGGGTCCGCCGACGAGCAGGTAGCCTTGGGCCACGTGCGACGGCGCTCGACGATCTGGCTCCACCTGCTGGTGTTCGTCGGCGGCGCCGCGTCGCTCGGGACGGAGATGGCGGGCGCCCGCCTGCTCGCGCCCTACTTCGGCGCCTCGAACATCGTCTGGGCGAACGTCATCGGCCTGATCCTGCTGTACCTCTCGATCGGGTACTGGCTCGGCGGCAGGCTCGCGGACCGCTATCCCTCGGAGCGGGCCCTGGCCGCCGTCGTCCTCGGCGCCGGGCTGAGCGTGGCGATCCTGCCGTTCCTGGCCACGCCGCTCCTGGCGGCGGCGGGCGACGCCTTCGCCGACCTCTCCGCGGGCGCCTTCATCGGCTCCTTCATCGGCACGATGCTGATGTTCGCCGTCCCCGTGACGGCCCTCGGCGCCGTCACCCCGTGGGCGGTTCGTCTCGCGGTCACCGACGTCAGCCAGGCGGGCACCGTCGCCGGTCGGCTCTACGCGGTCTCGACCGTCGGCTCCATCGTCGGCACGTTCCTCCCGGTTCTCGTCCTGATCCCGATGATCGGCACGCGCCGGACGATGCTCCTGGCGTCGCTCTCGCTCGTGGCGATCGCCGTGGCGCGGCTCCCCCGGCGCACCACCGCCGCGCCGGCCGCCGTGGCCGCGCTCGCGCTGCTCCCGGTGGGCGGCATCAAGGAGGGCGTCGACGGGCGGCTGCTCTTCGAGGGCGAGTCGCCGTACCAGTTCGTGCAGGTCGTCGAGCAGGAGGACGGCGACCGCATCCTCCAGCTCAACGAGGGGTGGGGCGTGCACTCCGTGCTGCCGCGCGGCGGCGGCCTGACGGGCGGCTACTGGGACGCCTTCCTGGCGCTCCCCGCCCTGACGGGCCGCCCGGACGGCAGGCTCGCCGTGCTCGGCAACGCGGGCGGCACGGTCGCCAACATGTACGAGTCGGTGTGGCCGCAGACGCGGATCGACGGCGTCGAGATCGACCCCCTGGTGACGGACGTCGGGCGTCGCTTCCTCGGCATGAAGAACCCGAACCTCGAGGTCCACACGGCCGACGCGCGCTACTGGCTGAGGGCCGCGGACGCGCGCTTCGACGGCATGGTCATCGACGCCTACCGCCAGCCGTACCTGCCCTTCCACCTGGCCACGAAGGAGTTCTTCCAGACGACGCGGGACCGGACGAACCCCGGCGGCGTCGTGGCGCTCAACGTGGCCACGCCGCCGAACCTGACCGAGGTCGTCGACCGCCTGGCCGAGACCATGGCCACCGTCTTCCCGGTCGTGCACCGGTACCGCTACAACGAGTTCAACTGGATCGTCGTCGGCCACACGGACCGCGACGTCGCAGGGCAGGCCGAGGATCGGCTACGGGCCGTCACGGGCCCCGCGGCCGACGTGGCGGAGTACCTCGCGGGCCGACAGGAGACGGTGGTCGTCCGCCACGATCCGCTCACGGACGACCACGTGCCGATCGAGCTCCTGACCGATCGCGCCCTGCTCGCCTACCTGCGCGAGGGCGCACCCGGCGCCGAGCGGTAGACCACCCGCTGCGGACCGGCGCCGCCCGTGCCCGGCCGCGTCGGGGTCGGGCGGGCATGTTCCGGAGGCCCCGGGCGTTGGCCGGAGGGCGGGTACACTGTCCGCATCCGGGCGCACGGTCGTGCGCCCGCTCGAATCACTCACATTCCCGGCGCCCCGGCAGTCCGCTGCCGACGGGGAGGCCGAAGGAGAAGGACGTTGGCAGACCTCGTCATCCGCAACCTCCACGCACGGATCGCCGACTCGGACCAGGAGATCCTGCGCGGCATCGACCTCGAGATCTCGAAGGGCGAGATCCACGCGGTCATGGGCCCGAACGGCTCCGGCAAGTCGACCCTGTCGCACGTGCTGATGGGCCATCCGGGCTACGAGGTGACCGACGGCGAGGTGCTGTTCGAAGGGCAGGACCTGCTCGAGCTCGAGGTCGACGAGCGCGCCCGCCTCGGCCTCTTCCTCTGCTTCCAGTACCCGTACACCATCCCCGGCGTCTCCGTGGCGTCGTTCCTGCGCACGGCCGTCAACGCCCATCGCAAGGGCGGCCCGGAGGGCACGGGCGAGCCGATCCGCATCCCCGAGTTCCGCAAGAAGCTGCAGGCGAACATGGAGCTGCTGAAGATCGACCGCTCCATGTCGAGCCGCTACCTCAACGAGGGGTTCTCGGGCGGCGAGAAGAAGCGCCTGGAGATCCTGCAGCTCGGCATGCTCGAGCCGAAGCTCGCGATCCTCGACGAGACGGACTCCGGCCTCGACATCGACGCGCTCCGCGTCGTCGCGGACGGGGTCAACCACTACGCAGGCCCGAACATGGGCGTGCTCCTGATCACGCACTACCAGCGCATCCTCAACTACATCACCCCGGACTTCGTCCACGTGCTCGTCGGCGGTCGCATCGTGCGCTCCGGCGGCGCGGAGCTGGCCCACGAGCTCGAGAAGACGGGCTACACGGGCGTCGTCCCGCAGGAGGTCTGACCGCATGGCGATCCCCGAAGTGCACGTGACGCCCGACGTCGTCGAGGACGGTCCCAAGGTCGCCCAGGTCGACATCGGCGAGTACAAGTGGGGCTTCCACGACGAGGAGAAGCCGGTCTTCAAGGTCGAGCGCGGCCTGACCGAGGACATCGTGCGCCAGATCTCGGCGCACAAGGGCGAGCCCGAGTGGATGCTCGAGTACCGGCTGAAGGCCTACGAGATCTTCCGGCGCAAGCCGATGCCCCAGTGGGGCGGCGCGCTCGACGAGATCGACTTCGAGAACATCTTCTACTACCTGAAGCCGTCCGACCGGAGCGAGCGCTCCTGGGACGACGTGCCGGAGGACATCAAGAACACGTTCGAGAAGCTCGGCATCCCGGAGGCGGAGCGCAAGTTCCTGGCGGGCGTCGGCGCCCAGTACGAGTCCGAGGTGGTCTACCACTCGCTCCAGAAGGACCTGGAGGAGAAGGGCGTGATCTTCCTCGACACCGACGAGGCGCTCCGGCAGCACCCAGAGCTCTTCCGCGAGTACTGGGCGACCGTCATCCCGGCCAACGACAACAAGTTCGCGGCCCTGAACTCGGCCGTCTGGTCCGGCGGCTCCTTCATCTACGTCCCGCCGGGCGTCAAGGTCGAGCTGCCGCTGCAGGCCTACTTCCGGATCAACGCCCAGAACATGGGCCAGTTCGAGCGGACGCTGATCATCGTCGACGAGGGCGCCTACGTGCACTACGTCGAGGGCTGCACCGCGCCGACGTACTCGAGCGACTCGCTGCACTCGGCCGTCGTCGAGATCATCGTCAAGAAGGGCGGCCGCTGCCGCTACACGACCATCCAGAACTGGTCGAACAACGTCTACAACCTGGTCACGAAGCGCGCCGTGGCGCACGAGGACGCGACCATGGAGTGGGTCGACGGCAACCTCGGCTCCAAGCTGACGATGAAGTACCCGGCCGTCATCCTGAAGGGCGCGCGCGCCCACGGCGAGGTGCTCTCGATCGCCTTCGCCGGCGAGGGGCAGCATC